>JAFGOZ010000087.1 GCA_016926235.1 Bacteroidales bacterium
AAAATTAACTTTTGTTGATAATTAATGTCAATTGTTGATTTGATGTTTATAAAAGGTTATAACAGATATAATCATTAGACGACAAATAAAAGGTTGTCTGATTACAGGCAGCCTTTTTTTTATTCATCAAGGGCGTGGCCCCGCCATTGGGCGGGGTATCCCAACGGGAGGGTCGGAAGTTCGCCATTAACCGATGCCAGGAGGGTAATGGCATTCTTCTCGCCCCGGTAGTTGAAAATAAACCATTTATAACGACAATATCAAGTAGGTAGTTTCTCATTTTCACATAGTTCACGCAATTTTCACACAGCTATTATTTGTTAGATGGTCAAAGATCGCATTCATCAAATGATAGATACGTTATTTATTTTCGTTTTTCATTTTCCCATTTAATGCCATATTGTATTGCAAGCTTCCTGGCTTCATTCATATGATTAAGTTGCTTGAGTAACCCAATCTCATTTATAATTGCTGGATAATAATTGGGCTTAAGTTCAATAGCTTTTTTAAAGGACTTTTCTGCCGCGTCAATTTGATTCTTTTTTAAATGTATAATTCCTTTGTTGTTATATGTTTCATAAAACACAGGATTTATTTCAATACACTTATTGAAAGCTTTCTCTGCTTCTTCGATTTGGTTTCTATATAAATATAAAACGCCTAAATTATTGTGTGCTTTATAGCAAGATGGGTCAAGTTCAATGGCTTTAAGATATTCTTTCTCTGCCTCATTATGTTTTTTCAAATCTGAATATAAAACTCCTCGTTCATAATAACCAACCCCAAGTTTTGGATTAATTGATATAGCTTTATTATAATCGGCTTCAGCCTGTTTATTTTTTCGCTGTTTTGCATATAAATTACCACGATTGATATATGCTTTGTAGTATAATGGATTAATTTCTATCGCTTTATTAAAATCATTCAATGCCTCTTTTTCACGGCCTTCTTCAAACAACAGTTCCCCCCTTTTATTATAGGCTTGATATTTTTTTGTTTTTATCTTAATTGCATTTGAAAGATCAATTTCGGCCTCCCTTTTTCGATTCTGTGAAAAATATAAAATGCCACGATTATAATATGCCAATTCGTAATTAGGATTAATTTCAATTGCTCTTGAATAATTATATTCTGCTATTTTCTCTTTTCCCTGATTTGAATATAATTCACCTAAATTATTATAAGCTTTATAATATCTTGGGTCAATCTGAATGGCCTTTGAATAGCAATTCATAGCATTTTCCACCTTACCTTGTTTATCAAATAAAAGCCCATGATTATTGTAGGCTTCAGGATTATCCGGTTTTAATTCGATTGATTTTAAATAATCACGTTCTGCTTCTTTCTCGTTTCCCTGATGTGAATATAGAATTCCCCTGTTATTATAAGCTTTATAATTGAATGGATCAACCTCAATGGCTTTGTTAAAATCCCTCTCAGCTTCTTCATACTTATCCCTCAAATAATAATATGTACCCCGATAGGCATAAGCATCAGCATAGAGAGGATTCAAATCAACTGCCATGGTAAAGTCCTTTTCAGCTCTTTCAATATGACCTTGATCTAAATAGAACATTCCACGACTAAAATAGGCATTTGGTAGATAGTGATTGAGTTCAATTGATTTTTGGAAATCTCTTTCTGCGTCCTTTATTCGACCTTGTTGAGAATATAAATGACCTCGATTAATATATGCAAATAAATATCCAGAATTCATTTGAATTGCTTTTGAAAAATCTTTATCTGCTTCTTCTAATTTTCCTTGTTTCAAGTAAAAAATACCTCTATTATTATAGGCAGGAATAAATTCCGGGTTATATTCTATTGCTTTTGTAAAATAGAATATTGCTTTTTGATCATTTTTTTGATGATGAGCTCTGAGATAATACCCTAAAGAAAACTTAGGATACTGTAAAATGAATTTTTCCATTTCTAAATCCCTGACAATCTCATCTTTGATCTCATTTATTTGTGCTAGAATTTTGATTAATCCAATATCAGAGTAACCAATATAATCAAGTACTACTGAATAATTGTTCTCTTTTAATTGTGCGAAAGTGATACCCTTATATCGTGCTAAAAGACCCATAAAAGCGCCAATATTTTTATATATGTCTTTTTCTGCTTTTAAAACTTCCTTTAAATCACTTATTTTCTTAACACCACTTATATTTAATTCTTTTTCAAGACTACAATATTTCTCTTTCCAATACTTTATATATTCCAGCCTATCAATTGGTTCAAACACTTTTGAGTCGGGTAGAAAAACCTGCAGCATTTTACTATTAAAATTTTCTTCCCTATATAGTTCAAATACTTCAAACATACAGTTTCGTGATTTAAGGAATGTATCACTTATCAGCATAATGACAAAATCAGCTTCCTTTATCCTCTTCATGTAATCTTGTAAGGATGACTTATAGGCTGCATCTCGAATATCACGTATTAATTCAATTCCAATAGAACTGAAGTCTCTATCTATGATATCTGCAATATCAGTATTTGCCCATGAATATGAAAGGAAAATATTAGGTAGAAAACTGTCCTGCATATAATTAAAGTATAAATTGTTGATTAACGAAATATGTTGATCCCTAATTTCATGCAACAAACGTTGGAGCAATTTGCTGTGAATGACCCATAAGAATTTATCTGTATGTATTTTGTTGTCATTCCGCTTGAAAAATGCTGTCAAATTTACCTATTTCAATTAGATCATTAAAAAATTAATGAATTGAACAACGAAGTTTTGCTAATTCAGAAAAATGCATAATCACTGAATTAGTTTTATTAACTCTTTAAATGATTTTGCCACATCTGTTTCTTCAGGAATAGTAGTATATGCCAATGCAGACAATTCAGATTTATAGGTCTGTTTTATTTGTTCCCACAAATTATCAAATCCAGTTATTAACTGTGATTCAGCAATTGATTTTTCACGCCATCCTATAGGCTCATCGAAAATTTCTTTATCATGGACCAACAATTCGTTGAATTTCTTTTTGAACTCATTCGAATTAGTAAATAAAGCACAATCCGGATCATTCATAAGGTAATGTATATCGCAGAAATGTCTGATTTTTTTAGATATACTTTCTACCGGATTATTATCTAATGAAAACCGGATTAATGAAACCAATTTTTCCAGCAAAGTCTGTTCCTTGTTTAGCACATTGATTTGAAAAGGCTGTAAATCATATTGCTGAATAACCTTTTCATTACCTGTTTGTGTTAAAAAATCGTGTACAAGACTTTTAATAATTCGAACCTGGTATGGGTATGGGTTAGCAAAAGAATTTATTTCGACAATAAGTTTGTTGTTCTTTTTTTTTGAATCAATGCTTTCATATTCGTGTACCGATTTTCTAAATCTTGATCCTTTACTGGTAATACCATCCATCTGAACTTCTATTAATTCGCCTGTCATTTCCTTTTCTACAGCTCGGATGATATTTTTGATTTCATTCCCCGATTTGTCGTTCTCGTGTATTATGGCTATGTCTACATCTTCGGAAAAACGATTGATTAACCCGAAACCTTTTGAAAGGGAAGTTCCCCCCTTAAAGACAGAGTCTTTGGAATACTTGCTTTTTGAAAGACAATTTAACACCAAGGTTATCCAATAGTCCTTTTCCACAAATACCTCATTTATTTTCAGATATTGTGCAGCGGCTCTTATTGTGTCACTAAATAATTTTTTATCGTTGTGCAGCTTCATTCTTTTATATTCCAGTCTTGAGCCGATGCAATAATATTGGTTATACCTGAAATCCTAAATGTTGTAATCGGGTTCAATGATTTCCTAAGTGGTTCAGTTATTGTCTCTTTGCCTGCTGCCTGCAATAACGCGCCTGTCAAAGCCCTTGTTGCAGGCGGATATTTCAAAGCCAATCGGACTAAAATGAGTATTCCATCTTCCTTTAGTCCGGAAATCAGGACTAAAATCCTTTTCATTGCTATAGCATTTGATGTATCGGGTATTTTCTTAATGTACCGGATTGCATCCAATATTTGAAGCAGCGGAATATTTTCCTTTGTTATTGTGTTTTTCTGTTTAATGAATGATATAGTGTAACGTTCACGTTTGAATGAAGGACGAATTTCATTCTTACCGATTTGTATGATGTTACTTACCTGGGTAGTTAGCCCCAATTGGTTATAAATACTATATCCTGTCAGATAGCCAATAGTTTTCCCATTATCTTCAAGCAGGTCTTTTACAATTTGGCTCAACTTTGGCTGCAGGTTCCCATAAGCGGTAGTTTCAGGTTTATAAAACTTACCTTTGGCCAGTTTTACTATCTTTCCCGAAGCTGCCATCCGGTTAAGCGCTTTTATAACAGCTTCTTTTTTATTCACCTCAGTAATAAAATCAACATAGGTAAATACATAACCTTTGGGCAAACGATCAATTGTAACTGTTATGTATTCAGATGTTTTCATTTATTATATTTAATTCACAAATATAGATATAAGTCCAGTTTATTATAATATTTACTGGACATTTTTTAAAGTGATCAGTTTTGGTTAACTTCGTAAAATACGAAGTTAACCAAAACTGATCACTCATTTCTTGTACTAATCCCTTTTGTTTTCAGGTTAAGCATTATATACTACATCAAATAAAACGATAATTCGCCATATAATTAATGGTTTTTTGGTAATATTTGATCAGGAAGATATTACCTTTTCATATATCTGCTTCAGAACCGAAGTTCATTAAAAGGGTTCATCCTTGCTCAAAACAGACGAACAGTCTTCGCGCCACCACAAATCAAAGGCTGCATAAACTATTTTTCACTTATTCTTCCCATATCCAACCTTTCAGTTACAAAAAGTACCTGATTGTCGCTGCTAATTGCCAAATCAAATACGACTGAAAGTGATAGGGAATTAAACACAGCGTCCTCGGTTGGAGAAGATAAGTTATACCAGGCATCACCCGAAAACATGAGGATACCCCCTGAAGTATTGCCACATTTTTCTTCTTTGTAGACAATCCAGATTTGATCATCCTTATCCAACTCCAGATCCCTGACACTTACGATACTTTGTTGATTATAAGCCGGATCACAGATTTCCTGGCTTTCCAGCCTGGTTAGCGGTGGAAACGGGTAAAGCTTCTTATTTGTTCCATTAAGGCGGATGATTCCACTGTATCCCACGACGGCTATCCATAACCTGCCATTTGAATCAAGACTAAAATCAGCAACATAACAATCTTCATCAACAGCATCATTCATTCTTTGCCATGCATCATGCTGCCAGATCCATAATTCTCCCGATAATAAGTAATATAAAACATCGTTTTCCCAACACATTTTTTTATGACTGTCATGATAACCAGGCTGAAAGTCATTGTATTTTTCCGGGAATAATTCCTGGTGTGATTTGATTAGTGTAAAATCTGCCTCTTCAGGTTTACTGTAAATTCCATCACATTTTGACAACCAAAGGCTTTCATTGGAAGTATTCATGCAGGCCATCAACAGGTCATCATCATTTGCATTGCCCGGAAAAATCGATTCAAAACCTGATTCATCATGCATGAGAATTCGCTTGTTGGTGCAAAACACAGGTGTATTCTGTGCCGAAAAAAACATATTCTGAAAATACTCGCCGGTTTCCCCATTAAAGTTCAGGTTGATACAATCGCCATCGGTATCAACGGTAAACCCTTTCATGCCAGTTGCTGATTGATAGCAAAGGAAAGCCAGGTTATTCTTATCAACCTGAATAAATGGATCATGGTCATTATACTCATACACCACCGGATTCGACCTTTCGAGGGTATAGTAATCCGCAAGTTTTAATTCAGGTAAGGTATCATCACTTTTATGTTCACACGCAGTCAAAACTACCAGGAATGTTAGCACTAAGTTGCCAAATCTGGCAGAAAAGTTTTTCAGAAACTTAAACTTCATAATTCTTTAAATTTATATACGCACCCTCTTTCTTAAATAACTGACGCGCAAGAATATCAACCAATCAACAAATAATCAGTTTCGCGGAAGAATAATCCGGTAATTGCCACTCAGGTGCATCAGACTGAACAGGTATAACAAACCGTCATAATAGGGATCGAAGTAACCATCGGCATAGGGTTCCAGTTTGGCATTCCACAGGGCATCGACAAAGAGCCAGCTTTTAGCCTGGGTTCCCATGATGGATGCAGCTGCCGAAGTGGACACCAATCCAAGCGAATGCCGCAGTTTCTGATATCCCCCTGCGGGCATAATCCATTGGGGTAAAGTTCCATCCAAATTGAACTGATCCTCGAATGTATCTATACCCCTGCTGAAAAGGAAGTTCTGTATGCGTTTTCCGTAATCCTGCTGCCACTCGCAGTCTTTGGCATACCACGAATAATCCATGGCCATGTTCATGGGAACCCGCCACGAATCATAACGAAAACCTGACCGGAAACGCGAATTTGCAGGCTGATTGCCACTGTATTCACAAATATCCGGGTTCAATCCGGTTATCGGGTGACATACCCTTTTCAAAAAGGCGCGAGAAGTATCGGCACAATCCCTGTAAAACTGTTCATGTCCGTCTTTGGCAAATTCGGCCCACACTTCAAAAAAGGCCGGCAGGTGGTACGAGGGATCGGTAAGATTGTACCGCTCAGTTTCAGGCACAAAGCTGATCTGCTTGTGCACCACGTTCAGGATATTGTTGATGCCTTCACTGCCATCCTTGCTCCACATGGCATCGAGAATTCTTCTGGCTTCACCGTAATAATTAATCCCGGTTTCATTTCCCCACTTGTTCGAGGCAAAAAGCAGTGATGTCACAAAGTAAAGTTCACCGTCGGATGCCGTTCCTGCCGAATTGTGTTTGCCGGTTTGGGGATTGACCGACCAGGCAAAGTACCCGTCGCGCGGACCTCCCTGGTGCTGCATGTAATGTTTCGACCAGCGCCAGATGCGGTCAAATACATCTTTTTTATTCAGCTGAACGGCTATCATCAGGCCATAGGATACACCCTCGGTACGCACATCCTTGTTTTTAATGTCAGATACATAGCCCATTGAGTCACCTTCTTCAAAATAAACGCGATTGGGACCTTCGAACAGGTCATAATAGGCCTTACCCAGTTTGGCATCAATATCTTTCTGACTGTATCCGGCTTCAAGGAAGATGTTCCGGTACATGCCGGTTTCCCGTGCACCCTTTTCCCAGGGTTTCATTTTACCGCGCAGATCTTTCACATCCTCCCCACCGTTATCCTGAGGCAAAGCCGGCAAAGAAAGAATGAATGACAACAGCAAGAATGCGACTGTTTTTTGGCAATATGGCTTGTATATCATAAGGAAATTTACTCTATTCATACAGGTGTCTTTTAATTTACAAATCACTATTGTCCGATCAATTTCTATTCCGTCCCATCCGGGACTTTATATTATTACTTAATCTTCTTTCTACCAATATATTGTCCCTACGGGACGGTTCCGTTAGAGCCTGTCCCGCTTCGGCGGGAAACCAAA
>JAFGOZ010000693.1 GCA_016926235.1 Bacteroidales bacterium
TAATAAATACATAAGATGGTATGGAGAAAAGAGAGTTAAAGCATCAATGAACTGAAAAAAGAAGAATCCGGGGGGAATAACATGTATAGTGGAGAGCAAAATCTGTCAATATTGAAAAATACAAGCTAAAAAACTGAACTTGAAAAAAGCTTTTGGGTTTAGTTTTTTTGTATTTTAATAAAATAAAAGCAGGAGTGAAAATGAAATCTAAAAATATATTTATAGCGGTCATCGTTATCATTGTCATAGCAGTTGGATATGTTATGGTATCCAATAATAGTCTGGATAATTTTCATATTATCTCAAATAGAGAAAGAATGGCAGTGTTTAATTTTTACGGAGACTACAGCAAGTTTGCAAAATCAAATTACACATTGAACAAGGCCAATGAATTGTCAAATAGCAAAATGGATCCGGAAGATATAAGGATTTTGATAATGAATACGGATGGCGCAATACATTATTTTGAAAATCTGGAAGAGCCGGAGGATTTGAAGGAAGAAAAAGAGGAAATAGTCACGTACTTTAATGAATATAACAAAGCATTAAGCTATTTAAAAAATGGAAATATAGACAAATGGAATGAATATATAATATCTAGCAATCAGCTTCAGGAGCAATGCAGAGAGAAAATGATAAATAACTTCATAAAATACAAGATAAAATATGAAATCCTTGAAGATAGAACGGTAAAGTTTTGGATAAAAGCTCAAAATTAAACAAATCAATGAATACGCTGAAGAGTTCTGGCATGCAAGGGAGTTACAGTCTAACCAAAACATTGATTTGTATAAAAAGTTTTGGTATAATCAAAACATAAATGTCAAAACAAAGTTTTGATAATAATGTTTTGAAGAGGTGATGATATGAATAAAGAATATATGACTGAGGTCGAGAAGTTTCTCAGTGAGCTTTCAAAACATATGAATGATAATGAAGAATTGAGTCTTAAAATGATATACTCCTTATTCCCGGAAATGAATAAGAAGACAATTTCATGGAGGCTATATTCATTAGTTCAAAAGGGAAAGCTTTATAAAACTGGGCATGGAATTTATTCTCTGAATAAAAATAATGAAGATCATGTTTCGGCAGGCTATGAATATCTGCATAGAAAATCTAAAGAAATCTATGATATTTTAACAGAGTATGGATATGAGTTTTACATCACGGGACTAGATTCGTTGATAGGAGAAATCCTACACATGCCAGAGAATTACCCAGTACTTATAATTATCGAAGAATCTGGAATAAAGGAAATTCAAGAAGTGTTGAATGAGAAGGATATGATTGTTCTTACAGAAAAAGATCGTGATATTTTAGAAAAAACAGTTCTGAGGAATAAAGTAGATGTGATTTTGCTGAGGGGAAAAGACTTTTCTTTGGCAAGGGATAATATATCCCAGAAAGAAAAAGGCTTCATTGATTTGTATTATGCAGTAACAAGAATGGAGTATGGCGTTTCTGTACCTGAATTGTCTCGAATATATCAAAGCTTGCAAAGACACAATTCTATTGCTATGTCAAAAATGAAAGCAGCAGCTAAAGACAGAGGAATCTCAACAGAGATAAATTGGCTTATTGAAATAAACAAAGCATCGGAAAAAACTATAGAGTTTATGAGTTATCAAATTAAGGAGGTAAAATGGAGTTAATAAACAAAGATAATATAATTTTAGAAAAAGCGGTCTTCATAAGGAGCGTGATTGAAAAACGCATGACTGACGGTGGTTTTAACTCGCTGTCTAAATTTGAACTTTTCATATGGGATTTAGAAATGTTCCTGCAATTACAAAAGAAATTAGGCGACAAAATTATCTTGAAAGGTGGAGCAGCGACACAGTTTTATGTTCCTGTAACATCTCAGAGAACAAGTATCGATATAGATATGATATGTTTGGCAAGCCGAGACGAAGTGCATCAAATTATTTCTGAAATTGAAAACGAATTTGCAGGAGTTGAGGATTACTGTAAGTTTAGATTATATGTTCCGAAAAATCCTAAGCTCGCCTTAGATACTCTAGAAACATATTTTCATACAGTTCCAAGTATATGTAATGAACAAGAACTGTTTACAACCAAAGGAAAACAGGAAGTAAAAATCGAAATTATTTTTTCGAAAGATAAGTATGAAATAAATAAGATAAAACAGCCGGAGTTATTTGCGCTAGAAACTGAGAAAGAATTCAATATCTTAGCCTTTGAAAATTTATTTGGTGATAAGTTGACTACACTTGGTCCCAATACCATAGGGATTTCTGACGAAAGATCTGATGAACAGGTGAAGCAAATCTATGATGTCATTACATTATTTGTCTCCAATCTGGATCAGGTAATAAAAAACAAACGGCTAATAAAAGAAAATTACGAGAAAGTAGCACATATTGAATGTCAGATTCACAATTTAAAATATGATATAGACTTGCTTTTAGAAGACATGAAAGCATTGATTGGTAGATTGAAAAATATTGAAAGTGACGGCAAGCTTCTTCAAAGAGCAAATGATTTTCAAGCATTATACTTAAGGAAATCTGTTAATCGAGATAAAGGCGAATGGGCAATAGTAGGATATCAGCTCGAATTATTAATAGATTATATTTTTGCAGACGACTTGAGAATAGTCCGGTTTAGAGAAATCGATGAGTTTATTGGAAAACTAAAATTTGAACATATTAAAGGTCCTGAACGAGGAAAAGTTAATAGGGAAGTTCGGTCGATATTAGAAGCGAGATTTGGTAATATTACTGGATTAAGTATAGATCTGTTCAAAAAAAGAATAGACCGAATTATATGGGAGTTGATCACATTTGTTGATTTTCAAACGATAAAAGACGCCTTTAACTTATCAGTGCCTGTCAATATCATATCAAGTTTCATTAAATCAAACACTTGAAACTGTGGAAAATAACAAAGAGTATATTGAAGAGAAGAATAATGAGTTTTCCGGTGAGGA
>JAFGOZ010000694.1 GCA_016926235.1 Bacteroidales bacterium
AATAAGTAATTCACATAAATTTATAGCACAAATCATTATATATCTGAACTTTATACATTTTAACCTGACGGCTATGGGGCAAAGCCCTGCGTAATTTGAATGTATTGTTTCAAGCCCTGAAAGGGCGTAAGCTTGCGCCCTTTCAGGGCTTGGTATTCTAATACATTTTTCATAGGGCGTTGCCCTATGCTTTTGCTGATGCCCATTCAGGGCATTTTTCGTAATTGAACAATATTGGTTCATGATTGTCATTTATGTTGTTTGGCTAATATATTGCCGCTGGTTTTAACAATAAGCCTGCGAGGTACAAAACGAGTAAAAAATATCTGCAATCTATTGCTAAATCCCGGTATTGCCAGCCTTTTCCCCTTCATAAAAGCTTTATAACCAATCTCAGCCACTTTGGATGGTTCCATCATGGATAAAAAGACAGATCGCTTTGCCGTACTATCGTTGTGAAAAGGCGTATTAGTACCGCCGGGACACAAGGCTGTGATATGCACCCCCGTCCCTTTCACCTCCTCAGCCAGGGCTTCAGTAAAACTCAGCACGAAACTCTTAGCAGCACAATATATTGCACTATAAGGGCCGGGAACAAACGAACCGGTAGATCCCACGTTTAATATTCCTCCGCTATTTTTCGATAGCATTGATGGAAGTAATAGTTTTGACAACTCAGTATAGGTAATGCATTGCATCTGTATGAGTCTTTGCTCCTCTTCCCGGCTTGTGGATTTAAATTCTCCTTTTACCAGGCATCCTGCATTATTAACCAGGTATTTTATGGTAATGGATTTCTCAATCAATTTGTTATGTATATCATCAGCAGCTCCCGGAAGTCCCAAATCAACAGGCATTACCAGCACTTCAATATTGTATTGGGTTTTTAAATCATCCGCCATTTTTTGAAGGATGTCTTTTCTTCTGGAAACAAGTACCAGATTATTCCCATTTCTGGCAAATAATTGTGTGAGTTCGTAGCCAATACCGCTTGATGCTCCTGTGATTAAAGCATAACTCATGGTTATTCAGGTTGGTTATTATAAATATATAAAAAAAACAGATAATCTCCGCACTAATCTGATTTTGTGAATATTCTAACAAACGAATCGATTTCCTTTTTTTCTCAGTCCGTCTAAAAAAGATCATTCCCTGATTATACATGACAGGAATTTTTCTTATATTCAACACGGAAAGTTATAATGGCTTTTTCTAATGTGCATAACGAAAACTTTGACGTTAATTTTTTATTTATATTCCTTGATATTAATACCATCTTTTGGTGAGGAAAAAGAGCACGCCATAGATTCATTGACCAATATTCTTAGTGAAGATTCGATCGGGAAACTTCAATTATCAATGAGAGAAAAAGCCGATATATGGAATTCGCTTGCCGGATTATATAAATGCCTGGATTACGATAAAGCCAGGGAATGCGGAATAAATGCTTTAAATTATGCCATTGCTTCAAATTACGGTACGGGAGAAGGACATGCCTATACTGTCCTGGGGAATCTTTACGCGAACAAGGGATTATATGACAAAGCACTCCAATATCAATTATTGGCAATTGAAATCCGAAAAGAAGAAAATGATTCATTATGGCTCGCACGTAATTATTCAAACATTGCCCTAGTGTATGATTATAAAGGAGATTATAAAAAATCGCTTGAATACTATATTAAAAGTCTGCGGATAAAAGAAAAACTGAAAGATTACAATGGAATAGTTGTTACCCTGAATAATATAGGTGCCGTATATTATTTTCTTGGTAAATATGAAGACGCGCTTAAAATACATTTTCAGGCTATTGAAATAGAGAAAAATATTTCTGACACAACCGGTTTAGTATATTCATATTACAATATTGGCGAAATCTTCCTGAAGCAGGATAAATTATACAAAGCCGAAGAAGCTTTACTACGAAGTATCGATTTGAATAAATGCCAGCAGGATAATTACATACAAGCCCTTAATTATGGGATTCTTGGAACAGTATATCAAAAACTGGGACGAAACAAGGATGCCCTGAAATATTTACAGGCAAGTCTTGAATTGAATGAAAAATTGTATGAAGTGGATGCCATAGTATTATCTAATTTACAATTGGGTAGGTTTTACTATGAAACGGGAAATCTGAACAAGTCTATTGAGTACTTTAATACGTCCTATAATTGGGCCAGGGAAGCAGGTTATAAATCAGGCGTAACTGATGCAGCAAATGAAATCTCTAAAACCCTTAAGGCTATGGGGAAATATAGTCAGGCGCTTGACTATATGCAAATATATGCTTACACCAGGGATAGCATGTATACCGAAGAGAGCTCCAGACAAATTGAGGAGATGAAGACCAAATATGAAACAGAGAAAAAAGAACAGGAAATACAAATAAAGAATTTGCAGCTTGCAAAGAATGAAGAAACAATCAATAAGAAGAATATTGCTTTGGGAGCTTCTTTTGGCGGGGTGTTTCTTTTTTTTCTTTTTATAATTTTGATATACCTGCAATACCGAAAGAAAAGTAAAGCTTATAAGCATCTTGTAAGACAAAACCTTGAAGCAGTGAAATACGAGCGCATGCGTGAAATGAGAGGTTTAAGTTCGAAGAAAGAAATAATGGACAAATACCAGAAATCCGCCTTAAATGACACTCAAAAAAACGAAATGATATCAAAGCTCATTGATTTATTGGAAAAAGAGAGAATATACCGGGACTATAACCTGAATATTGACGAATTGGCTGAAAAATTAAAGACAAACCGCAGCTATCTTTCGCAAACCATAAACGAGTATTTCAAACAAAATTTCAACAGCATGGTCAACGAGTACAGGATAAAAGAGGCCCGGCAATTATTGACCAGCAAGGAATTCAAACATCTGTCCATTGAAGGTATTGCACGCCAGGTCGGATTTAATTCCAAATCCTCCTTCAATACTGCCTTTAAAAATTTTACCGGATTAACGCCATCTTATTATCTCAATTCCGTTAAGTTAAGCCAGGCAGTGATAAGTAATTAATTTTTATATCATAACAGCAGGTCGGTTACACTTCAAAAGTGACTCTAGACTTGTACGAATTGATCAATCCGTACGTATCTGATTTGTATATTTTCCTTATATAGCGTAATGTTGCAGTGTAGTCTTTTTCAACCAGAAGTTTGAAAACTTAAACTATCAATTCAAAAACAACTTTTTAAAATACATATTATAAACAAATTAAATTAACCATTATGAAAAAATCAGGATTACTTTTAGTTTTTGCATTGTTTCTGTCATCTTTATGTTTCAGCCAAACTAAAGGGGACAAAGTAAACGTGCTATGGAACGGCCAGGTGTACGCATCAACAGTGCTCGAGGTAAAAGATGGGAAATTCAAGATACATTATGATGGCTGGGGTTCCGAATGGGACGAGTGGGTTGGAAAAGAAAGATTGGTTTTATGGAAAAAGGGTGATAAAGTAAATGTTTTGTGGAAAGAGAAATGGTATGCCTCAACCGTACTTGATTTTAAGGATGGCAAATACAAGATACATTATGACGGATGGTCCGATGAATGGGACGAATGGGTAACATGCGACAGGATTAAGAAAAAATAAGAACTTTTACAAACTGCAATGGGGTTTGTATCAAAATTATATTAGCTTACAAACCCCATTGTTTTATAAGAAAATTTTCCCTTTACCAAACTTTGTATTTTGATTTTGAGGTAGAAGCTGCTGTGTAATCTTTTTCAACAGAAAGTTAGAAAATTTAAACCATCAATAAAAACAACTTTTTAAAATACATACGATGAAAAAAATACTTTTCCTGTTTTTTGTGGCTGCAATTGTGGTAAGCAATTTGCATGCCCAGCCTTTTGCCGGGGGTGATGGGTCAACGGCCAATCCTTATCAGATAAGCACTATAGAAGAGCTCAACAGTGTTCGTAATTACCTGGATTCTTCATTCATTTTAATCAATGATATTGATATGGATGTTGCCCCGTACAATACCGGTAGCGGCTGGGAACCCCTGGGGAACAACACTGTTAAATTTACCGGCAGCTTTAACGGGGCAGGCCATAGAATTTACAACTTGTATATCAACAGGCCTTCTTCCGAATATACAGGGCTGTTTGGTTATGCTTATGAAGCTTTTATTGACAGCCTGGGAATTACGGATTGTAATATATCAGGTTATTTATCTACAGGAAGCCTGGCAGGAAAGAGTGATTACTCCAACATATCGAATTGTTATGCCACAGGAAATATTTCAGGAAACAGAAATAATACAGGTGGACTGGTGGGAAATATTTATCAAACGACTATTTCGGATTGCTATGTCACAGGAAACATATCCGGAACAGGTCGTACAGGTGGCCTCGTAGGAATTAATTATACATCCGCCATTTCGAATTGTTTTTTCACAGGGGAAGTATCGGGAACCAGTGATTATACAGGCGGCCTGGTGGGAAGTAATTATATAGCATCTACTGTATCCAATTGTTATGCCTCTGGAAAGGTGTCAAATACCATGAGTTATACAGGCGGACTGGCGGGATATAATTATTCATCTTCAGTAATAACGAATTGTTACTCAACAGGAATCGTATCAGGTTCCGGAAGCTATGCCGGTGGCCTGGTGGGATATAATTATTCATCTTCAACAATATCGAATTGTTACTCAACGGGAATTGTTCCAGCAGCAGGTAGCTTTGCAGGTGGCCTGGTAGCAAGGAATAATTCATCATTTATAACAAACTCTTACTATAACACTGAAACGAGCGGACAAAGTTCAGGGATAGGAACAGACAACCTTTCCCAGGTAGTTACCGGGCTTACTACTGCACAAATGAAACAACAAAGCAGTTTTACAGGATTTGACTTTACTACAACCTGGATTATTACCAATGGAATAACATTTCCCCGTTTACGTTCCGTATACAACTACCCTGTCATTTTAAATGATTTTTCATCCAAAGTAAAAATATTTACTGAATACAGGGATACTGCAAATATTGTTCCCATGGATAACGAAACAGTTACGTTAACATTGGAAAATGCGCCTGCAGGGATGCAATTACAGGATTCTGTTATTACCTGGACACCTGAGGTTGTTGGTGAATTCGCATTCTTTGTAGTAGCAACAGATGCCAATTTATATGCCTCCAAATCTCCTGCAACTATCATTGTGACACTTAACGGTGAAGGTACTATAAACGATCCGTATCAAATTTCCACAATTGATGAACTTAATATTGTGCGGTATTTGCCCGACAGTAATTATATTCTTATGAACGACCTTGATTTTTCAGGAAGCGCATACGATAGCATTAACAGTATTGAAGGATGGGAACCAATATGCATATCTCCGGGATTTACTGGAAGCTTCAATGGCGCCGGCCATATTATCAGGAACCTTTATATTAACAGGCCTTCCTCCGATATTTTAGGACTGTTTGGTTATACTAATGGAGCAGTTATTGACAGCCTGGGAATTACGGACTGCAATATAACAGGTTCTGACCGTACAGGCGGACTGGCAGGTATAATTGAATCATCCGTTGTTACCAATTGTTATGTCACGGGAAATGTGACCGGAAACGGCAATTATACAGGTGGACTGGCCGGAGAGTTCTATTCATGTAATATATCGCATTGTTATGCCTCAGCATATATTTCAGGCACCTATTACACAGGCGGCCTGACAGGACGCAATAATACGTCATCCACTATATCGTATTGTTATGCCACTGGGGAAGTATCGGGGACTAATAACTATATAGGCGGGCTGGTAGGGATTAATTATTCATCATCCACCATAACGGATTGTTACTCTACAGCAAATGTTTCAGGGATCTGGTACATTGGAGGGTTGACAGGGGATAATAACTCATCATACATCTCCAATTGTTATGCTTCAGGAAAAGTTTTGGGATGGAATGATATGGGTGGACTGACAGGATTGAATAGTTTAACAATTATCAATTCCTATTTTAATATTGAAACAAGCGGGCAAAGTTCCGGCATAGGATATGACAACCATGCCCAGGTAGTAACCGGCCTTACTACTGCACAAATGAAACAACAAAGCAGTTTTACTGGATTTGACTTTTCTACAGACTGGACTATTACAAATGGTAAAACCTTTCCTCGTTTACAATCCGTATGGAACTGTCCAGTAATTTTGCCTCTAGAGGAATCCATAATTTTTACCGGGGAGGAAAATAACGATACCATAAAAGTGATACCTATGGATAACGATATAATTACCTTCACACTGGAAAATGCCCCGGCAGGGATGCATATCCATGATTCCATTATTACCTGGACACCTGAGTTTGTTGGCACCTATACATTTTCAGTAGTAGCAACAGACGCCGGTTCTGGTACATCCAGATCCCTGGCAACAGTGTATGTAACACTTCATGGTGAAGGTACTGAAGAGGATCCGTATCAAATCTTCACAATCAGCGATCTTTATTATGCCAGGGAATATCCTGACAGCAACTATATCCTTATGAACGACCTTGATTTTAGCGGGAGTATATACGACCCTGCCAACAGCACGGAAGGCTGGGAACCTATATGTACACTTATGTCTCCTTTTACCGGAAGTTTTAATGGTTCGGGACATAGTATCAGAAATCTTTATATTAACAGGCCTTTTACTCCTTTTACCGGGTTATTTGGTTATCTCAGCGGGGCTGTTATTGACAGCCTGGGAGTTATAAATTGCAATATAACAGGTTCAGATTATTCAGGTGGACTGGCAGGATTGAGTGAATATTCCGTCATATCGGATTGTTATGCCACGGGAATCGTTTCAGGAACCGGTAATTATAAAGGCATCCTGACGGGAGGAAGCTATTCTTCTGCCATATCCCGTTGTTATACCACCGGAGAGGTTTCAGGTTACAATTATATAGGCGGTCTGGCAGGAAATAATAATTCATCCGTTACATCAAATTGTTATTCTACAGGAAATGTTTCAGGATACGATTATAAAGGCGGCCTTGTGGGAGGCAATCAATCATCATCCGGCATATCGTATTGCTATGCCACTGGAAATGTATCAGGAGGCAGTTATACAGGAGGTCTTACAGGATATAATTCATCATCCGGCATAACCAATTCATACTACAATATTGAAACAAGCGGACAAAGCGCCGGGATGGGATATGATGACAACAGTCAGGTAGTGACCGGGTTTACTACCGTGCAAATGAAAGATAGTGCCAATTTTGCGGGTTTTAATTTCGTTACAATCTGGGCTATACGTGCCGATAGCACTTATCCTGCTTTACAGGGCACAAACAATGCCCCTTTCGCTTTTACCGATATTATAACCGGGGCAGCTCAATCGGAATATCTTGATATACTCCTGATAAATGATTATGATTTTGAAACCCTGAAGAATAATCTTGTAATTGAAGTAATAGCAGTTGATTCCGGTTACGTGGCTAACAACAAAATATATTTTAAGGAAAATGCCGGCGAAGGTGATACGGTTTATATTACTTACAGGCTTGGTGAAATACAACCATTAGCTTCCGACACACTTTGGGGCAATATAGTTACAAGCGTACTTAGAAAGAACTTTCCCCCGGCACTTACAGCGGTAAGCGAGCCTTCAACTTCTGAAGATGAGGCTGTTACTTTATCAATAAACGATTTGACAGCTTCTGATGTTGACGGAAATGCGCTTTCAATTATTGTTCATGATGGTAATAACTTCACCGTTACCGACAACACGGTAATCCCTGCTCCCGACTTCAACGGCGTACTTACTGTTCCAGTTTCCGTGACCGATGGCCTTGATACTTCTAATATCATGAACATAAGCATAACCGTGACTCCTGTAAACGATTTCCCGGTACTTTCGGCTGTAAGCAATACCTCAACTTCTGAAGATATGGCTATTACATTATCAATAAACGATGTAACGGCTTCTGATATTGACGGGGACGCGCTTACTATTATTGTTTACAATGGCAGTAACTTCACTGTTACCGACAGCACTGTTACCCCTATTGCCAATTTTAACGGCGCGCTTACTGTTCCTGTTGCCGTAACCGACGGTCTTGATACTTCCGGTATCATGAACATAAGCATTACCGTGACTCCTGTAAACGATGCCCCCGTACTTTCTGCCGTGAGTGATACTACAACTTACCAAGATGTAGCTACTACCTTATCAATAAACGATGTAGCGGCTTCCGATGTAGACGGGGATGCCCTTTCAATTATTGTCTATGGTGGTGATCATTACACAGTAACGGATAGTACTGTAACCCCCGCTTCCGGATTCACGGGAACGTTAACGGTACCTGTAGTTGTAACCGATGGTATTGCTACTTCAAATAGTATGTATATGAGTATTACCGTTAAAGAAGGTAGCGGAATAAATAATTCACTGGCAGACAATATCCATATTTACCCCAACCCGGTTAAAGATAAACTCTTCATAGAAGGTATGAAAGGATCTGCAACACTTGAAATATGGAATATCAACGGACAGGTGGTATATGCCGGCAGCATTTCTGCAGGCGAAGCCATTGATGTAAGCAACATGCAGAAAGGCATGTATATTATGGTATTAAAAGATTATGGCGTGAGGGAGAAAATAAATATTTATTAGTCTTTGCCCCGGAAGTTTGGTTGATGGTTTAGCCCAAATTAAGCACAAGGTTTTCTTGAGAGACCTGCTTAGTTTGGGCTTTTTATTTAGCCAAAATAACAAATACCTCTAGTGTCATTTTAGTAATGAACTTGCTAAAAATTCATCCGATGACTCTAAGGTCAATTGAAAACATAAAGAAACAACTAAAAAGTCATCGGATGAATAATATGTGACATTTTAGGATTGATATGACATCAGCGCAATTTTCTAGAATAGCTAAAAATGGGCATTCCGAAGAAAAAATCAGGGTCTCCTGTATACACCTCCCAGCCCGAATTGTTATACTCTTCAGGTATATCATAGTGGTCATGTATAAACCACCACAAAGCGCATACAGACCAACTTGCCCTCGGATTCTTTTTCTTTATAAAACGAAATCCCGTTATACCAAAAGCCACACTACTTAGCTTTGAAAATTGTTCAATTACTTCTGGATTTTGTGGTGGTAACTTCCTTGCTTCTGATCGTGTATTCAATTGAAAGAAATAATTTTCAGTTACAAAAAAGGAATAATCAGAAGTTCTGGCTTGTGCGGAAAAAGTTACTGCAGGTCTGTGTGCAGTTATAACAATATCATCGTTCAGATAGGACGAAAAGAGTCCGCCCCCAACACTGAAGTTATTCATTTTAGTTCCATGGGTGTATATTCCATATGCCAGGTTTCCCAAAAATTGAGATTTAAAAGGATAGCCTCCTGCTAAATCTCCAATAGCAAAAGCAGATTTATCATTTATTGGAAAAGAGTATTGAGGGATAGCATAATATATTGCAGGGATTATAAAGGTGCCCGCTGTGAGGCTAAAATGGTCATTAATACCATACTTCCATTCATGGATCATATAAAATATGTTATTATAATAAAGAGATTTTTTCTCTATAGCAAATGCATTGGGAGCAAAAATATAGTGGTGACCATGTGAATCTTCCAGATCATTATACATTTCCTCAGATATGAAATAGTCAATTTTCGAGCTTCCGGGTACAAAAACAACACATTTAGTGTCAATGGTATCATATTCATAGCCCATTACCTTTTCCGTTTTTATACTTGTTGACATCCACTTCCAATGCACCATCATCTCAAAGTGGATACGTGTATCTGTTATACTGTCAATGTGGCATGCAATGGAATCGCCATCATTAGTAACTATAAGATCATAGTTTTGCGCATTAACAAGGTTTGAGATAATAATCAGGAATGCAATAGACGTTAGCTTTTTCATAATTCCTTCTTTTAGGAATGTAATATACAAGTTACGGAATTATTGATTTAATGTCAAGTATAGATGCCTCTGATTCAAATAATATTGATTATATAAATTGCAAATCTTGTATTCATTCCCTTTTAATAAAAGCTTTACATCTGTTTTGGTATCTATCTTCAATTGCTTTTATTACCTTTTTTTTAACTTCTCAAGTATATAAATAATCCCGTAAGGGATTGAACGTGAATAGACACAGGTTGAATTTGTGGTATGTAAAAAAATGTAAATTCAACACCCTTGAAGCGTTCAATTGTTTAATATTCAAGCCTTTCAGGTTTTTTGCAACACGAGCTATAACCACCGATTTAACTTCGTTGATCTCACTTTGGTCGGTTCATCGGCGGTTATTTATATTTAATTACTATGGGCATATTCTTGTGTACTTATAACCTTTTAATATACATGAGTAGTTAAATTTATATTATATAAAAAATAGCCCTATGAAAAACCTTACCTTTTCAAAAATGTGTAAATCAATAAAATACTGGTAATCACTTATCTGAAAACTATCTCTTTTATTATTGAACTACTTACTGTAGTTACTTTTAAAAAATACAAACCTGGTTTTACAACATCAATCTCTAATTCATCCTGACCTTGAAAAGCATTACTATATTCCTTTCTAAAAACAACTTCACCTGTAATAGAAATAAGTTCTGACTTATTAATATTTTCACCATTTAGCATTTCAATAATTATTTTTTCTTTAACAGGATTTGGGTAAATTATTAAATTTTCTGATAGTTCTTTTACATATTGATTTTTGACGTTTGTAATAGTATCACCCTCCCAACCTGCAACCC
>JAFGOZ010000695.1 GCA_016926235.1 Bacteroidales bacterium
ACAAAGAACAAACAATAAGGCTAAGCACTAATTTAGTGTAAAGCATGTGACTTTAACTTTGTAAAGCATGTCCCTTATCGAACATGCAGAATGAAGAACTTAAGCAAACTCATATTACCAATCATCATATTTATTGCAAATAATTTATTTGCTCAGTATGACAGTATTGCTCAAAAGTATTTTGAAATTATTATTCCCTACGATTCTGTACAAGCAATATCGGACTTGAAAAATGATTCAATATTTATTTTAAACTTTTCAGGAACTGGTCATTTAGGTGATCCATTGAATATAAATGAAGAATTGGAATACGTAGAAACGCGATTTGGATTTAAATTCAAGTATGGTTATTTTGAGGTGCCTATGGAATTTATTCAAAAAAAACAGAATGAATACAATAAACAAGTATATAATTACTTGGACTCCATTATGCAAAAAGATTCTAAGGAGGAGATAAATATTGAGCTATTAAGACTTGGATTAGAACGACTTATTATTGCCAACCAAACTGATGAAAGTATCAAAGAATATATAAGGAAAGAATTTAACAAAGAGAATAAAGCATTCAAAAACAGGTTAATTGCAGCAGATATTAATTATCGTGATAGAAAATTTGAACTTGCATTAAAAGAATACCAAGAATTGAAAAAATATGCAGAAACAGAAAAAGGACTTTTATACTTACAGACTTGTGAATATCATTGTTTTATGAACCTTAAGAACTTTGATAAGGCTCAATTATTAACAAAGTACAATATAAATAGAAAAGCGAAAAGAATTAAACACTAACCACAACATGCAATATAACCAATGGCGGGCGCAGTGACAACTTGAAAGCGTCTGCCCCGCATAAAGGTTTGTAACGGCAGACAGGGATGTCGCCCGCAAACCGCCACTGGTCATATTGCCACCGTTAGCAGTAATATCAAATGAAACAACCATTTAACCATGAACCAAAACTATTTAACTAAGTCCCTTGTCATATTATTTTGTTTTCTGATTGCTTGTACAGTAAAGAATAAGCCTGAGAAAACAGAAATGGAAAACAATCAAATTACATTGATTTTTAAAAATCCACCTCCCCAATGGAGAGTATATAAAGTTAATCAGGTAGATGGACCTTATACACCTGCTCGCTGTGAAATTAATTTCATTGATGACAACTTCATCCCAATTCAATTTTTCCCGAATCCAGAACTTGACTTTGATACACTAATTGTTAAAACTAAGAGAAAGGTTGTTGAATTCAGACACTCATATAAAGGCATTGATAAGCTTTCCTATATTTTCGATAATGGCGATAGTGTACTTTTTACATATAAGGACAAAACACCAGTTGCATCGGTATTAAATCGGCAATCAAAAACTCATGATGTTAACTTGGATTTATTTATCAAGGAAACATTATACCCAAATTACTATTCATCGGATGTTAAATACAGGCAGCCATTTCTGTTCATGAATAACTCTAGTGACTTTCAAAAAGAATTAGATAGAGTGGTAGCACTAGCAGATGAAAACCTTTCTTCAGAAATGAATACGGCAAAAAACCTTATTGATTCCCTTTATCAAAATGGTTTAATTTCCAATAAAAACTACAACTTCACTAAAACGCAATACATTTATCAAAAGAAGTTAATTGAGTTGTATAAACTTAAAGGAGGACCCCTCAATGCAAAACGAATATTTCCTAATCTAACGAAAGAAAATTTTAATATTCAAATGGGGTACAATATTGAATTAGGATTATTAAAAGGGGAAAACATTTTGGATAGTAAAAATGATAGTTCGTTATATTATGGCTTTCAAAAAGATATAATTGATTGGATTTATTACTACTATTTAAGTCGTAAAGTTGGTGGCTTAAACTCTACTCACTATATAAATGGAATTGCCAGTGCCGGTGAAAGCATTCCAGATTATCTATCACTTTATGATTCCATACAGACTTGTTCAATGCTAAGTCAGCAAACTAAAAATATTCTAAAATTTAAAACTATTCAAAACATAATAGAAAATTACACAATTGAAGAGGCAAAAAAAGCTTTTAATCAATTCAAAATTGATGTAAAGGATACAGCTCTAATAAATTTTATCAATAACAGGTATTCACTATCGACAGACATTAACACAGATTCTTATGACCTAAAACTTCATTCATTTCATTCAGAAACGATAACTTTTAATGACCTTCTTAAAAAGCATAAAGGCAAGGTTATTTATTTGGATTTTTGGAGTAGTGGCTGTCCTCCTTGTATAAAGCAATTTGAACATGCAAAGAAAATAGAAGCACTATATCAGGACAAAGATTTAGTTCAAATTTATATTTCAAGCGAGCCGGAAAAGCAACAATGGGAAAAAGCATGTCGCAGATTTGACAAAATAGATGAAAGTTATTTTGTTACAAATCGATTTACCTCTAAACAACTCGAGAATATGGATATTGAATATATACCTCGATATATGCTATTTGACAAAAATGGTAAAATGGTAGTTGAGGCAGCACCAAGACCAGACGATAAAAGCTTAATAAAATTAATTGATAAATATTTGGCTGAAAATTAAAAATACTACTGCTAACAAGCAATATAACCAATGGCGGGCACAGTGGTAGGTTGAAAGTTTCTGCCCCGCATCAAGCTTTGTAACGGTTGACAGGGATGTCGCCCGCAAACCGCCACAGGTCATATTGCCACCGTTGTACACAATGCTACCGCACAGCACAGCAATAACATACAGCAATGGGGAAATTTTCAGATCAGGTACATA
>JAFGOZ010000696.1 GCA_016926235.1 Bacteroidales bacterium
AAGGGTAAATGAAAATCGGTTAGTTTACGGTAAATTCCAATGGCAGAAGGGGTATGGTGCATTTTCCTATTCTCATAAAAAATTCGAAATAGTTGATATATTTTCATACACTGTTTTTTCCCACCAACAGGAATCAAGCAATTGTACTATACACTTATCAGAATGACGGTACTTGACTATCTTAGCAGGGTTACCTGCAACAACTGCATAAGGGGGAACATTGTCTGTAACTACAGCTCCAGCCGCAATAATTGCGCCATGTTCAATTTTTGTCACCCTTGGAATGACAATGCTGCCATATCCAAACCAGATATCAGATCCAATTTCTAACGGAATATATTCAGCAAGATCATTTTCACAATATCCCAGTTTTGAATTGAAAAAAAAAGGATGTGTTGAAACTGTGTCGACAGGATGATTTCGGGTAAATACATGAACATTCGCTGCAAATGAGCAATAACGCCCGATTTTTACAAACGGTCCGATACAGTCAGGAATAAAACAGCTACCATATGTATACAAACCAACGTCGACATTATGATATAAACTGAATATTTTTCTTAATGTCAATGAATACAATTCACCTTTTTCAAGTCGTATTATTATACTTGTAACAATTTTGCGAATACGTCTATTTGGTGATTTATATAATAAAAATAATATATCTCTTATCATTTTTTTATCTCAATTATTCTAATTTTTAGAAATGTTTTAATGCACAAACTAAGTTGAAAGATAAATGTAATCAAAAAAGAAGTTATCATTAAAAATTGGGAATATATTGGATGATGGAAAGGAATCATATTAGGAAGTAATATCGGGAGTGATATCAATATTGATATACACATTGGGAAAATATATGGTTTCATATTAATCTGAAATATTTTTTTGAAATGTAGTAATTGAAAAACAAAAGCTGCTGCAAGGGCTGAAAAAACCCCAATTGCAGCTCCGACTGTTTTATACATATAAATCAAAGGCACTATTATCATTATTAAGATTACTGTACGCAGTATTGTTATAGATCTATAATAATCCGGCCTTCCTATCGCAAAATAAGCCGATGTGAAAGGTATATTCAAAATTTTTACAATAGATACCATATTTAATATAACAAACGTACTCCCCATAACAGCATACGATGGTCCGAACAAACAGGTAAGTATATCCTTATTGTAAATCATGCACACGGATAGAAATGGAATGCCTGTGTATACTATCAATGAAATAGCCTTGAAAATGACAGATGATACTATTTCTTTGTTGTCTTTATATCTCGAAAGCAATGGCAACATGAGTGGTTCCAGTATCATAATTATAAAGGTTTCGGGGATCTGGGCAATTGATGCCGCAATAATATAAAAACCTACTGTATCCTTTGAACACATTTTTCCTAATACAAAAATATCGGTTCGGGAAAATATGAAAAATAGTAATGGAAGCCCTACTATTCCCCTGGCAAATTTTAACAAGGGTTTAATACTATCAGCAGTAATCTTTAAAGATGGTTTGAATGGAAATAGTATATAAGATAACACCAATCTGAAAAGAGCTTCAGCTATATATCCTATTACTAATGAGTGTATATTCCTGTAAAAAAGTGACAGCAGTATGGTTATCGTTACACCGATGAATCCTCCTCCATAATAGTAAAGAACCCATTTGATGTACTCCATTCGTTTTAGCGCGGCATAAGTTCCGGAGCTAATTGTACCATTTAAAATTATTGACAGAAATGATAACCTGAAAAGGGATGTTATATTATCAATTTTAAAAAACAAGGCCATCCAGGGAGCAAGTAGAATTCCAACCAAACCGAGAATTACAGCACGTAAAAAGAGTAACCACCACGCACTATTAAGGACATCGTTTTTTAATCCTTTTTCATTCTGAATTACAGCTTCTTTGGTACCGATTTGAGTAAATGATTCAAATGCAGCATTTACAGAAAGTATAATAGCCATTGCTCCCATTGATTCAGGTAATAATAACCTGGTAAGGATCATGTTTCTTACCAATCTTATGGCATGTTCAACACCCCCTCCAAACGACAACCAGATTGTTCCACTGACAATTTTTTGTTTAATTGTACCAGTCTTAAAATTTTCTTTTAAATATTTCAACTGATTTAACATAAAGATATTATTCAAATGTATTTTACGACTTACATGTCAGTCTCATACAATTCATTTTGTCAGCAGGTTCGCCACCTTATATTTGTGGTACTATTACAAAGTTAATTTCTTTAATCGTATTTCACGCTAAAGTCGTTTTCCTGAATTCATTTGATTTTCGACCGGTAATTACACTATCTTTATTCCTACATTGTTAAAATTGCACACCGGTCGTCGATCCCGAGCTCGGGATCGACGTCGCTCAATGCAATGCTCCGCTCAATGAGCGGGTGATACTATTTTTGTATTCTAACAATGTAGAATTGTATACATATTTTTTTTGATAACCTGAAAACATTACTACAATCAAAGATAAGGCCAGTTTGATTTTTTTTCAATAGTGGCATTTTAATTGAATTAATTATTGTAGACATTAGGGAAATAAGGTATAATAAACTAAAGAATCTCAAACAAACTATTTATTACAACAATTATGTAATATTCTTCTATAAGCAAAAGTTAAACTAATTTAATAAATGAAAAACAAAACAGGAGTATTTTTGAATGAATAGATTTTCAAAATTTAACCATTTCATTTTTTTTGTATCATTATTTTCTATTAATGGTTTTGGGCAGAACACAGACACATCAAAAACTTTAGACCGGGCAACACCTGCGTATTATTTTAAAGGAGACATTTTTGAAAACTGGTGTGGAGGACCGGTTTACTATTCGAAATGGTCAAATGGTATTTCTTCTGATCAGAACTTTTTTCCGATAAGTATCTGGTTACAATCTCCAGAAAATACTGCAACAGCAAAAAAATACAAGGAAATAGGAATTAATATGTACATTGGCTTACACCGTGGGCCAACGGAATCGCAATTATCTGCAGTGGCAAACCTTGGAACAACTGTATTTTGTACACAGAATACAGTTGGCTTAGAATCAAAAAACAAAAAGTACATTAAAGCATGGACACATATTGATGAACCGGATAATGCTCAAAATGGTACACAACAACCTTTACCTGCCAGAGATATTATTGAGAAGTATACAACAATGAAAGAAATGGACCCAACCCGTCCTATATACCTCAATCTCGGTGGAGGGGTGGCTTGTGAAGCATGGTATGGCAGAGGAGACCGCACTAATCACCCTGAGGATTATACTGAATACGCCAAAGGTGCAGATATTGTAAGTTTTGACATTTATCCAATGAATACATTTCCAAGGCCTGCGTCCGATCCTTCATGGTTAAGAGCATTTAACAATGTAGTTTCCGGCGATATTTCTTATGTAGGCAGAGGAGTAGATAACCTTCGTAAAGCAGTTAATAATTCTAAGCCTGTGTGGGTATGGATAGAATGCACGAATATCGATGGTGATCACCGATATGCATTAACTCCGACACACGTTAAAGCAGAAGTCTGGATGTCAATTATTCATGGAGCACGAGGTATTGGATACTTTTGTCATGAATTTAGTCCCTTTGTTGAAGCTGGATTATTAAAAAATCAAGAAATGACAGATTCTGTTCGTTCTATCAATTCAAAGATAATTGAACTCGCTCCTGTTTTGAACACAAAGACAGTGAAAAATGGGGCAACTGTATCATTAAGTGATAAGTCTGTTGTAGTAGACATATTGGTAAAGAGACACAATAACTCTACTTATGTATTTGCTGTTGCAACTAAATCCGGAACCGCAACAGCTACTTTCAAATGTAGTGGTTTTATGGGAAATTCAAAAGTTGAAGTTGTCAGTGAGGGAAGAGAGATTACCATGATCGACGGGGTTTTTCAAGATGATTTTTCCGATTACGATGTTCATATATATAAAATCTCACATCCTACATCCTCAGTTGGGAACATAAAGAATAATGAGATAAACAATCAACGATTACAATGTTTCCAAAATGCCTCCGATAATTTAATCTCCATTAAGTATTATTTACCATCACCTGGAATAGTTAAAATTAATCTAAATGATCTCAGTGGCAAGGAAATTGCGGCTCTTATTAACGGAAGTAAATCAGAAGGCACACATCAGATAACGTTCAATGCTGGTAATTTAAATTTAGTTAAAGGAGTATATATCATAAATATGAAAACAGAAAACAATCAAAACGCCATCAAAATTACCTATTCAAAATAGCCACACCAATCACATTAATTGTAAAGTATACTAGTAATTCTGGTATCTAAACTCAGCTTAGTGTTTAAACGACACAACTGTTATAGTATATACCAGAAATCAGTTCTGATTCGTAAGTCAAAAGGAACAATTTGTATGTTCATGGCATTCTGCATCCCTTACCTTGGACCTTGGCCGAAATGGACTCCGTTGTTTTTGAATTCCTGCAGCTTTAATAGCGCCATAGATTTTTTGTTGTTTTCCGACAGGCTTCCCGGTATTGAGCTTCCATCCAATGTCAGACATTACAAAATGAATAGTGCGGAATTAAGTGAAAAATTCTCAAAAGGGGTTGGTACACAAATCTCGATTGTTTCAGGGCATAAAATGTGTGATTTTAAACCATTTTACGGACGTATCTTCCAGGAATATTTGACTGGATACCAATTCTGGGGATACTGTGATATCGATCTGGTTTTTGGAGATTTATCAAAATCACTCACTCCGGAAGCGCTTGCCAATGTCGATGTCTTTACGCCTTATGACAAATATCCAGTTGGCCATTGTACTGTAATCCGGAATTGTGAAGTTATGAATTCCTTGTGCATGTCAATTAAAGATTATGTTCGCCGATCTGCAATATCAAAAATTACATTTATGGATGAGCTCGGTTTCAATGAAGTGTTAAATAATAACAATCAGATCCGCTTTAAAAAGCCGGAAAATTTAAGACTGGAATGTAATAGCTCTTTTGCTGCTATCGGACTGACAATTAAATCAAGTAACGAGATTGATGGTTTATCCACATCAGGAATGCATCTGTTGAAATGGCAGAACGGACGAACTATGTTGATGCAATCGCATAGCAGAGAAATTGAATGTCTGTATATACATTTTATGGGAATGAAGATTAAACCCTTCTGGATTTTATTCTCGTCATCAAAAAAATACAACTGCTTTGTTTTTTCACCAATGGGATTTCTTCCGTTTTCAATTCCCGCAAATATAGTATTATTATTTCTACTTAGTATATCTGGTGTAGTTATTGATAGTATCAGAAATTTTGCTACCAGGTTTAAGCAAAAAAAGTATATGGATATACAACTGAATTCGGTTACATTGAAAGATTTCTGATTTTTTCAGAATATTTGTAGCACATTATGTATAGTTACCTCTTCAAAAGAAGCTACAATGAAGTTTTTTTGTGATACCAGATTGATTAAATTGCAAATTGCACCTTCAATGCATTTACAAGCTTCGTAAATCCAGAGTTACTTATTCTTAGTATGGACAAGCCCACATCTGCTCAATAACATGTTGAATTGTATTGTCGAATCAAACCTTGTTTTGCTAATGTTTCAATGCGAATCATCTTTTTACTAGTTAAAAAACCCAATCCAATTCGTTTCAACTGCATACATCTCAAATATTCAACGATTAAAACCGGTGTCTTAATTTTCTTTTGCGTCAAAAGCATAAACCAGTATCCGGAGAGCTTAAGTAAAAAACTCAAAAACAACGGCTGCTCCCTCATATATATTAACGATCTGACAAGTTGGTATAACCAATGGTCGCCTGTAAGATATTCCATTTTTCCAACATGAAAATGAGCTTTGTAAATACTCCTGCCTGGAATACCTGCAATTTTAAGATGGTGAATAACAATGTCTTCAAAAGATTGAACTTTCCAGCCACACATTTTGGCGATTACAATTGCGATACTGTCTTCATGTGCATATGGTAAATATCCCCCAATTTGTTTGTAACATTCTTTTCTAAAAAATTGTAAGGGGCCGCCAACTCTATATCTGGATGTAAAATAAGGTGACAAAACCCCATTATCGAAATTGTAAATGTATCCGCTAGTCAATCCTAATCGTGGTATTGAATCACCATGTCTCATTAAATTTAAAAATACAGTTGAAGAGAATTGAATATCTCCATCAATAAAGCCAATATAATCGTAAAAAACTTCACTCAAAAGTGATAGGGCAAATTTGATATTTAATACTTTTCTTTCTGAGATCATCATACCTGGTACAAAGCTATTATTTCTTTTGTATATAATCCATTTGTATTTTTCAGCAAAAGAAGCTATTATATTATCCGTATTATCTGTTGAGCAGTCACTTACGACAATCCACTGGACAGGTAAAACGGACTGATTAACTACAGAATTAATCGTTTCAGTAATATACTTTTCTTCATTACGTACGGAGGAAACTAATACGTAATTACTCATACAATTATTTCCTGAAATTGTTTTTGAATATAATCGCATACCCGTGCATTTTGAATCTTCAACTGAGATGTAATATCATCTCTTTTCTGGTAAAGTAATGTTACCTTATTCAATATTGTTTCAATGGACTGCTCGTAAGTAACATCAATGACCATATCACTCATTTCAATACTACTAAAAACACCTATGAACTTCGGGCTGTACGCGATTCCGACAACTGGAATGCATTGGGAAAGAGCTGCGATGCAGGCATGCATTCGTGAACCTATAAAAAAATCTACCTGACCTATGCAATATTTTATTTGATGGTGATCATATTCTGTTTCAATTATTTGCAGTTTTTTTCCAAATTTTTGATAATTATTTTTATAAACGAGTTTACTAACAGTAAAATCTGATTCCCTGCCGTGATATACATGAGGTATTAATATTGCTGTCATTCCATTTTTTTCAATAATCCATTCCAGACATTTTTCAATAAACAATGGATAGTCGATTTTCAAACTAAACATATTGTTTATGTAACCTTTTGTGTAGAGCAAGCCAGAAATGTTTAGTCCAATAAGTAATGATTGATTATCTCTTTTTGATTTATGAAAATCTATTTCTGGTGAAGGTGATATCGGATTTAAAGCGAAACCAACATCGTAACTGAAAGATATTTTGTCATTATCTTTGGCTTTTAAAAGTTGCTTGACGTTTTCAACTCCTTCATAATCTCTGGATATTATGTAAAAAGAATTGTTTAAAATATATTTCGCAATTGATTTTATGAAAATGTTTTTATACGGACCAAATGTTTGAGGTAATTGAACAAGTTTTTTCTTAAGTAAAATTACCAGGATTTGGGGTAATGATACGTATAAAAATTGAGAATACCCATAAATGTCAGAAAAGCTATCCCCTCCTGCAATAGTCCCTACGATATCAGCATCACAAATGTTCCGTAATGTTTTATTTGAATTTACTATAACATTTTTAAACTTTTTAAAAGGTACTATCCTGGTTAATAGAGATAAACAAAGAAGAAATGCAATATTGTTTGTTTGAAAGAAAAATCTGGAAAACCTGATGTTGATTAACGGAACTGCAAGATTACCATAGTCGGTAATGCAATTAAAAACTTCCTTTTTTCTTCCATAATCTAAAATGTGTATATCTATATCAGGAGCGTTTTTTTTTAAACAATTTATAAGTCCAACTGCCAGTGCTCCAATACCCATATTTGTTGAATTCAATGATACACCAGTTATTATAATTTTCATATACTACCTATAATATGCCCAGGTGAACTAAAGGAGCGAACTCAGCGTATTTTTCAAAATTAATTAATGGTTAGAATTCACAAATATAGTGCCAAGATCACCTTTTTTTATTCAGAAAAACAGGTTTTTATGCACGGGGTGGGCTGGGATTTTCGCACGGATGGTATAAGGGGTCTGAAAAACGTCCGTCCCTGGCACTGACTTCAACGTTTCAGGCTGAAGCATTCGTCGTTTTCGATTCGATTCTCAGACACAGATTGCGGGTGGGATACACCTACGCAAACACAAGTACATCCGGCACAGGAAGAGGAATAGCTGCCATTTGGGCCGCCCAGGAATGCATCGGAAACCAGATCGCCCTTGAAAGGTTTCGCAGGACTGCCATTCCCCCCTCCAGCATCCTCAGATACAAATCCCCCCATCTCTACTATCGTATCATCTCTTCCGCAAGACGATCATAGACACGGGATTTGAACAGTGGCGCGTTAATTTCGTCGAACAGTTTGGAAAGTCTCATGCCTCGTTGAGATCTGGTAAAAATGCAATACACCTTCTCTTTATCAACAGGCAGAGGAATAATCCGGTAGGCATCTTTTTTGCCAAACAACTTCAATTCATACATGAGAGAAAAATAATTGATATGAAGGAATGCGTCGGTTCGCCCCCCTTCAAGCATTTCCATAAACCGCTGGAAATAATCAGCACCGGAGACGATTTCAAAATGTATGGTCTCATGCTTCAGGATAGGTGGAATAAATGCTTTTTCAAGAAATACCACCCTCAGATTAAGAAGATCTTCCTGAGAGGTAACTATTTTAAGCGGGCTTTTTTTCAGAACACCAATGCAGGTCGTAATCTCTGAGAGCGGTACCTCCGGGAAAATGAATTTCTTTTCGCGCTCAGGAACCCTGGTATGGTTTTATAGGCAATTATAGAATTGGCCTAATTAATGTAAGTATTTGATTTTATTAAAATTGAATTCGATTCATCGATTTTAGA
>JAFGOZ010000697.1 GCA_016926235.1 Bacteroidales bacterium
AACATTATTTATGTTACCCCGCTGGAAGGTTCTGCAAAAGCTTACCTGGTTAGCGATCCATTACCTATTGATTTTAGCATCTCTAAAGATGTGGTAACCAAGGTTGTACCCGAAGTGTTAAGCACTGAAGATGCCAGTCCCGAAGATTTTGGTTATGTATCAACAAGTTTTGATATCGTGGAAACATTTGACTTCCTCATTGGGGTATTTATCTATAATGAAGCCATTGAAAACTTTGAAATGACCGATGCTTCCATTTCAATCAGTGGCGACGGATCGGTGATTTATACAGGTATTGTGGAGGCTTTAACAGACACTATTACACTTCGTGACGGGTATGCTGAATATGAAATAACTGTGGAAAAAACCGGATATGAAATATGGGTAGATACATTTGCCAATGCTGAATTGAAATTGTATTATAGCAGCGAGGATGAAGGGCCGTTGGAAGTGGTGCTTGACTGTGGATGTCCCTCGACTTTAACAGATATTGACGGGAATGTGTATCCTATAGTTAAAATTGGAACTCAATGTTGGATGGCTGAAAACCTAAAGGTCACCAAATTTAATGACGGAACACCTATCCCTTTAATTGAAGATAGTATGGTATATCTTACAACTCCTGCTTATTGCTGGTTCGATAATGACGAATCGAGTTTTAAAAATGTATATGGAGCATTATATAACTGGTATACAATCTCCACTGGAAAGCTATGCCCTGACAACTGTCATATACCTACAAAAGAAGAATGGAATACTTTAATAGAATATCTTGGAGGTGAAGAAATTGCAGGTGGTAAAATGAAAGAAACAGGTTTTAATTACTGGATTGCTCCGAATACTGGTGCTACAAATGAAAGTGGTTTTAATGCCCGTGGTTCTGGTATTTGTAATGCATTTTATACGGTACAGCTTAAACAAAGTGCCTATTTTTGGACTTCAGATGTATGGTTTGATGAATATTGGGGAGTTGAAAGAGTTTGGTATGTTGATCTTAAATTTGGTAACGATGATGCTATGCTTTATAATACGGGCGCCAAATCTTTAGGAATTAGTATTCGCTGTATTATGGATTAGAATAATATCAACTTAGACTCTATCCATTTGAAGAATAATGAATTTACCTCAAGTACATTGTATATAGCTGATTTACTAACAAATGTCCAAGCTAATCCCCGCTCAGGAAGTATAACAATCCAGGAACACGAGCTTCCCGGAGCCAGTAGTATAGCCGGCCTTGAAACCCTGCGGGATGACTATGGATGGACATTTAGTTACTCACTGGCCACTAAAAGCGCTAAAACAATGGGTGTTATGTTTTCTGAAGATTTTATTAAGGAAAGTTTGAAGAATTTGAAATAGGGGGTATTGTATATTAAACCTGACAGGTTTCCCAAACCTGTTAGGTTTTTTATTCCTTATTTTATCTCCCCCCCATTCTCCATCTTATCAACAGGAGCGGTAAATACCAATTTCCCTTCACTGTCCGCGGCCATCAGTATCATCCCTTTCGATTCAATACCTTTAATATTTCGGGGGGCCAGGTTAACCAATATATTTACCTGCTGGCCAATAATTCTGGAAGGATCATAATGTTCAGCAATACCTGAAACCACGGTACGTATATCAATACCTGTATCAATCTTCAGTTTAAGCAGCTTATCGGTTTTCGGTACTTTTTCTGCTTCAAGGATGGTCCCTACTCGAATGTCCATTTTTGTAAAATCGTCAAAAGTTACTTCTGGTTTTTGTGGATTAGCTTTCGTTTCCATGGCTTTATTGGCAAGTTTCGTGTCACTTAGTCTTTTTAATTGTTTTTCAATCTCTTCATCTTCAATTTTTTCAAATAGCAGAGATGCCTGTTTGATTGTATGCCCAGGTTTTAATATATCCGTTCCTCCGGTATTATCCCATAAAAGATCGCCTATATTCAAAAACTCACGAAGTTTCGTTGCAGAATACGGAAGGAAAGGTTCTGTCAGCAAACTCAAATTAGCTGATATCTGCAGGGCAATATTTAATATGGTTTTTACTCTTTCTTCATCCGTCTTTATCAGTTTCCATGGTTCTGTTTCGGCAAGGTACTTATTACCAAGCCTTGACAAGTCCATAGTAGCTTTCAGGGATTCCCGGAAGCGGAAGTTTTCCAGACTGTCTTCCAGTGCTTTTTTCAGTTTTGGAATTTCTGCAATTACCTCTTTGTCATATGAGGTTAACTCACTCCGCTGGGGTATTTTTCCCTCAAAATATTTATGTGTAAGTACAATCGCCCTGTTTATAAAATTTCCGAAAATGGCTACCAACTCATTGTTGTTACGTGCCTGAAAATCCTTCCAGGTAAAGTCATTATCTTTTGTTTCAGGTGCATTGGCGCATAATACATAGCGCAACACATCCTGCTTCCCTTCAAAATCTTCTAAATATTCATGTAACCATACAGCCCAGTTTCGTGATGTACTGATTTTGTCGCCTTCAAGGTTCAGAAACTCGTTGGCAGGAACATTATCAGGTAATATATAACTGCCTTCTGCTTTTAACATCACCGGAAATATAATACAGTGAAATACAATATTGTCTTTCCCTATAAAGTGGACGAGACGGGTATCCTCATCTTTCCAGTACTTTTCCCAGTCAGGAGTCAGTTCTTTGGTTGCTGAAATATAACCTATAGGCGCATCAAACCAGACATACAGCACCTTACCCTGAGCTCCTTCAACCGGAACAGGCACACCCCACTCCAAATCCCGGCTCACCGCACGGGGCTGTAATCCTGCATCAATCCATGATTTGCACTGACCATATACATTCGATTTCCATTCTTTGTGATCTTTCAAGATCCATTCCTTCAGATAGTCTTCATATTGATCGAGAGGCAGGTACCAGTGCTTTGTTTCTTTCAATTTTGGGTTACTGCCACTTATAGCTGACTTTGGATTTATAAGTTCCGTAGGGCTTAACGAGGTGCCACACTTTTCGCATTGATCACCATAGGCTTTATCAAAACTACATTTGGGGCAGGTACCAGTTATATATCGATCAGCCAAAAATTGTCCGGCCTCTTCATCATAATATTGTTCAGATGTTTTCTCTATAAAATCACCGTTATCGTGTAATGTTTTAAAAAATCCAGCAGCAGTCTCATGATGAACTTTATTGGAGGTCCTTGAATAAATATCAAAGGCTATCCCAAAATCTTCGAATGCTTTCTTATTCACTGCGTGATAACGATCTACAATATCCTGCGGTGTAACCCCTTCCTGGCGTGCTTTCAATGTAATAGGCACTCCATGCTCATCGGAACCACAGACAAATATCACATCTCTGCCCCGTAATCTTAAATAACGGACATAAATATCTGCCGGTACATACACTCCCGCCAGGTGTCCGATATGAACGGGGCCATTAGCATAGGGTAGCGCTGCTGTTACTGTATGTCTCTTATAATCCTTCATCTATAAAATTTCAACGTTCATTTAATAAAGAGAGCAAAGATATTGAATAATTCTTATTTTTTACTTAATAGTAAAATCTAAAGTGAAAGCCTCTCGTTTCATAAAAAAAACTATTTTTACATATAATACGTATTGAAGATGATTACCCCTCCATACATAAAAAAAGGTGATACAATTGGTTTGATAGCCCCGGCAAAAAAAATAACACCAACAGAAGTTGGCACTGCTGTAAAAATGTTTGAGAGCTGGGATTTGCATGTAAAAATTGGCGAACATATATATAAGGAATGTAACCAATTTGCAGGCAATGATGCTGATAGAGCAAAGGACCTCAGGAATATGCTTGAGGACATGGATGTGAAAGCCATAATTGCTGCCCGCGGGGGTTATGGAACAATCAGGCTTCTGGAAAAAGTAAATTTTTACGCATTGTTAAAAATGCCCAAATGGATTGTCGGCTATAGTGACATAACCGCATTACATATTGCACTTAACCACCAAATGAATATTGAGACCATACATGGCATCATGCCTGTTAATTTTCCACAAAACGGGGAAGAAAACGAATCTCTCAGGAGTTTGAAAAAAGTATTATTTGGAGAAAACCCAATATATACATTCCCTTCACATCCGTTAAACATAAAAGGAAAGACAGAAGGAATGCTGATTGGAGGGAATTTATCCGTACTTTATAGTCTGGCGGGTACTAAATTTGATATGAATACCGAAGGCAAAATATTGTTCCTGGAAGACCTGGATGAATATCTCTACCACATAGACCGCATGATGATGAACCTGAAACTGGCAGGTAAACTGGACAAACTGAGAGGTCTTCTGGTTGGAGGCATGACTGAAATGCATGACAACCAGGTACCATTTGGCAAAACTGCCGAAGAGATTGTAAAGGACATTATAAAGGATTACAATATACCGGTTGCATTTGGAACACCAGCCGGTCATATAGACCCTAATCTTGCCTTGATAATGGGACGACATATAACACTTGAAGTTAACGATACGCAAAGCACAATAACTTTCAACTAATGGCAGAACACAATGAAAGAGGAAAAGAGGGAGAAGCCATTGCTTATAATCTCCTGAAAGAGAAGGGTTATCAAATCCTTGATATGAACTGGCGTTTTGGTAAAAATGAACTGGATATTATTGCCATGGATAAAGAATTTCTGGTTGTGGTGGAAGTTAAAACCCGCTGCAATCCTTATTTTGAAACACCCAAAGAAGCAGTGACCATAAGAAAACAGAAAAACATTATTCGTGCAGCCAATGCCTACGTGATCGAAAATAATATTGAAAACGAAACCCGTTTTGACATTGTTTCAGTAATGTTCTGGAATAATAAGGTTGAGATCGAACATATTGAAAATGCTTTTTATCCGTTGGTAAGATAATATGATATAAGTAAATACCTTTGGTATATGGAGAGGTCTGGCGGATAATTTAGAGTATAAAGGAATGTTGGAATAATGGATTATTGGATGGAATTACTATAACGAATTTCAGTTTATCCAGTCATCCATCAATCCAATTATTCAAAACAAATACTTGCAGGAACTAAAAAATAGCAACTAAATAAATTTGCTGCGTATGAACATCGAAGAACTCCGCGAATACTGTCTTTCAAAAAAAGGAGCCGAGGAATGCTTCCCTTTTGATGAGGTAACACTGGTCTTTAAAGTAATGAATAAGATGTTTGCACTTGTGCCCCTGGATGCTGATCTTCAAATAAACCTAAAATGCAGTCCCGAAAAATCCATCGAGTTACGTGAAAAATATCCGTGTGTCATTCCCGGTTATCATATGAGTAAAAAACATTGGAATACTATAATTATTGATGGCTCCATATCAGACAAACTAATCAGGGAATGGATTGATCATTCGTACGATGAAGTAATGAAAGGATTGACTAAGAAATTCAGAGATGAATTAAAAAACTCTTAAAACTCAAGTGATATAATGGAATGTTCATGAGTTGAACTTCAAGATAATCTGAAAAAGGTTTAAATTTGTACTAATTATCATTATATTCAAAATCATGAAAAAATTCTTCCGATATTTCCTCCAGGGTCTGCTGTATATAGCTCCCATTGGTATTACAGCATACATTATATACTTTATATTTAAAGTAGTGGATGGTTTGTTCAGGGAAAGGCTTATTGAATGGTTCGATATTGATATTCCTGGACTGGGTTTAATTGTTGTTATTCTTTTCCTCTTCGTTTTAGGCTTTATGGGACAGACCATCATAGCCAGACCATTTAAAAAACTCTTTCGTAAAATAATGGAAAGAGCGCCTCTCGTAAAACTGGTATACAGCTCTCTAAATGATCTTTTTAAAGCATTTGTAGGTAAAGAAAAGAAATTCAACAAACCTGTACTTGTAAAAGTAAATACTATATCAAACCTGGAAAAGATGGGATTTATGACACAGGAAGATTTATCCAAATTAAACATAAAAGACAAGGCTGCCGTATATTTTCCGCATTCTTATAACTTTTCGGGAGAAATGTTTATCGTTCCGGTTGAAAACATTACTCCTCTTGATATTCCTGCTTCCGAAGCCATGAAATTTATAGTATCGGGAGGTGTGACGGAGTTATAATTTCTTTTATTACTTTTAAGGGAAAATAATTTTAGGTGTATTATGAAGATACAAATTTTTATATGGATTGTGTTTTTACTTTTAACAGGATGGTTAAACCTGGAAGCTCAAGTAAACGAAGGTTATTCTTTTAAAAAGGAAATAGATTTACCCGTTACTCCGGTTAAAAATCAGGGAAGATCAGGCACATGCTGGGCTTTTTCTACTACTTCATTTATTGAGGCAGAAATTTTACGAATGACGGGAAAGGAATATGACATTTCTGAAATGTATTTTGTTTACAATACTTATCTGAACAAGGCCAGGCAATATGTACGTTTTCATGGAAATACAAAATTCGGAGAAGGCGGACAGGCACATGACCTTTTAAATGTATTGCCAAAATATGGCATGGTAAGAGAAGATGACTATTCAGGAAAAAAGGATGCTACCTCAATGCACAACCATAACTCTCTTGAAAAAGGCTTAAACGACCTGATTGAACCCTTGGTAAATGAAGACAAAATCAATACGAACTGGATTTTAAAAGCAGACTCAATACTGAAATCTGAACTAGGGCCCCTGCCAAAATCCACCAAAACGGAAGCCGGAAATATATCTCCATCTGAGTTTTATACTAAATCAAAATTTAACCCGGATAACTATGTTGAAATCACTTCTTTCTCGCATCACCCTTATTATACGCAATTTGTTTTGGAAGTACCCGACAACTGGGCACTGGAAAAATATTACAATGTTCCACTGGATGATCTTATTACCATAATGAATTATTCACTCAGCAAAGGTTATACTTTAGTATGGGATGGAGACGTAAGTGAACCTTCCTTTTCGTCTATAATAGGGGTAGCTGTAATGCCTGATGTAGACTGGTCAAAAATAGATCCTGTCATGTCGAGGGATATATTGTCAAAGCCAACAACTGAAATCGATGTTACTGCTGAACTTCGCCAAAAATCATTTGATGATTATGCAACAACAGATGACCACCTGATGCATATTACCGGTATAGCCAAAGATCAAAATGGCAATACATATTATCTCACAAAAAATTCAGGAGGAAAAGATAGTAGTCCTTATGACGGATATATCTATATGTCGGAAGCATATGTTAAGATGAAAACAATAGCAATAACAGTTAATAAAGAAGCTATTCCTAAAGAACTAGCATTAAAAATGGGGTTAGACTAATTATCTTATCATCAAATTGCATCCTCTTATCGCACTGTTATCGATTCTTCCAACTACTTCAAAAGATCCATCAGGATGCATAATACCAATATCCTGAGTTTCAATAAAAGAACAAGAATGGTAATTTGCCAGGTCAATTATATTTATACCTCCACTCCTTCCATTCGGCAGGTAAGCAAACGGATCATAAATGTCCCTGATTAGTACTTTCATCCAGGGAGAAGAAGTAAAAATACCCTCTCCTTGTGAATATGCCTGGGATAAAAGTTCAGTCATGCCGTATTCAGAATGGATGGATTTCAACCCCAGTTTGTTTTTTAACTGATTATGCAGTTCCTCTCGGGTTATCTCTTTCCTTCGTCCTTTCATGCCACCTGTTTCCATCACAATTGTTTGCTTTAAGGAAAGGGAAAATATATCTGTAAAATCAAGCAGTGCAAAACTTACCCCTATCAGAAGGTTTTTTTGTTTTATGTTCTCCATCTTTACCAATTGATCATATAGCTCTTTATGATTATATAAATAATAACCACTATCAGGATGCCTTGATTCCTGAATTAACCTATCCACCATATAAACCAGGGAAGATCCCTCTCTTTCCTTATAGGATGGTAAAAGTGCAAGTATGCAATAGTCAGAAGGATCACCATAAAAATTCGAAAATGTATTTAAAAAACTCTCTTCATAAAATGATAAATCCTTTACATGGTGAAGGCTTGGAATATCACCTGTTGTGGTACTACTGGAAAATATGCATTCCGGCTCATTATTATAACAGGTTACTTTATGTGACCTGAAAAACTCAACAGGAAGAAAAGGGATATCGGTGAGCTGTTTTACTGATTTCTTCTTAATACCCAAATTCTCAATATATTTTTTATAAACAGGATTATTTATTGCCTGGGTTCGAAAAATCTCCAAAGCAAGTGAGCGAAAATCATCCTGAGAGCTAATACCAAATATCTTTTCTTTTATGTCCTTCATCTCAAGTTACATTGTAAAAGAATGGATTATGCCTTTATGCTGCGGGTAAAGTTCAAGCATCTCATCCCTTTTCATTAACTCAAAATCTTCGAAGTCAAAACCCGGTGCCACCATGCAGCTGATCAAGGTAAAGCTGTCGGATTCTGATACTTCAGCTCCGAAGATGGTTCCGGCTGTTATTTTAGCCTGAAAACCAGGCTCACCTGTTTCACTACCAAGAATAATCTGCTCATACTTTCCATCAGGGCTTATGCAATGTATCTTCACCGGACTCCCTGTATGAAAATACCAAATCTCATCCGATTTCAACCGGTGAAAATGAGATTTATCGCCAGATTGCAGAAGAAAGTAAATGCTGGTTGCAAAATTTCGATCTTCATCATAGTCCTTCACCGATCCTCCCGGAATTATTCCCTCAGATCTGTAAACCTCCCTAAAAAAACCACCTTCAGGATGTGGCAATAATTTGAATTTATCTATGTAAAATTTTGCGTCATTCATAATACCAGTTCATATTTCAATGTAAATATACATGATTGGTATGTAAGTTGAATATATAAAATCAATAGCATGTTCTATGATACTTTTATAGTATAGTATTTCGTTTTTAATTAAATTGCATGTTGAATTTTAACCTATGAACCTATGAGAAAATCATTAATACTTTTAATAATATCAGTATTTTCCATTAACCTTTGTATACGGGGACAGGAAGATCTAAAGAAAAAATGGAGTGAAGCCGTTCTGAAAGAAGCCAACACCGTAAAAGATGCGGATTACCTCACGGAACAGGAGAAAGAAATAATCGTTTTTTGTAACCTGGCCCGTCTTGACGGAGAGCTTTTCGTAGAAACGTACCTGGAGTTTTATCTGGATTTAACAAACAAAGAAAAAACCCGAAATGTAAAATCCCTCATAAAAGATCTAAATAATCTTGAAAAGCTTCCTCCTTTTGTACCTGAAAAAGAAATGTATGATATAGCAAAAGACCATGCCAAAACAATGGGTAAAAAGGGAAAGACCGGCCATGATGGCTTTAGTGAAAGATATGAGAAAGCCCTTAACACATACAATATGGTTGGAGAAAATTGCTACTATGGTAAAGGAGATGCACTTGATATTGTAATCACGTTGCTTATTGATGAAGGAGTACCAAATCTCGGCCATCGAAAGAATATACTTAATGAAAGTTATAACAGCATTGGAGTATCTGTTCAACCTCACAAAGAATATGGCGAAAACTGTGTTATGAGCTTTGGATACAAACCCAATAAGAGCGGAGGGTATGGGATACTGAATGATGAATGATGAGGGACGGTTGATGAAAGACAGTAGATGTGGGTCATGAGTTACGGGCAAGAGATTAGTCCACTAATTACACTAATTTTCACGAAAAATATAAAATCCTAAACCAGTTTTTACCAATATCTTATTTGATCAAGTTTACTCCCAATTATCTCATATTCTCAGAGCCCAGTTCTCCACAGTTCTCGTCCAGCATTTTTCTTCAATCTTCACGCATCTATATACTCATACTTTTGGTTTCGCAATTGTGGTTCAAAACCCGCTTGTCGAATGGCTTTTTGTATGCCCTCAGCATCAAATTTGTAACTTGCACCGGCAGAAGAAACAACATTTTCTTCAATCATGATGGATCCAAAATCATTTGCCCCGGCATGAAGACAAAGTTGTGCAACATTTTTGCCTACTGTAAGCCATGAAGCCTGAATATTTTCTATATTGGGAAGCATTATTCTGCTTATCGCTATTAACCGCACATATTCTTCAGCAGATATATGATTTTTCACTCCATATTTTTCTCTTAGCACAGTTCCTTCATCCTGAAAAGGCCAGGGAATAAATGCCAGGAAACCAGGACTTTCATCGGGTTTTTCATCCTGCACTTCTCTTATTTTTACCAGGTGTTCTACTCTCTCCTCAATATTTTCTACATGGCCAAACATCATGGTTGCTGAAGTTACCATATTCAATTTATGCGCTTCACGCATTACATCAAGCCACTCATCACTTCCTGCTTTACCGGGAGATATTTCTTTTCGCACCCTGTCACACAATATCTCAGCACCCGCCCCCGGCAGACTATCCAAACCTGCATCAATAAGTGTACTTAATATACTTTTATAGGTTAGGTTTTCCATTTTCGACAAGTGTACAATTTCGGGAGGACCTAATGCATGGAGTTTTATATTTGGGTATAATGATTTAAGTGTAGAAAATAACTCTACATAATAACCCAACCCAAGCTTTGGATGCATACCTCCCTGTAAAAGCAATTGCTCCCCTCCATACCTGAAAAGCTCTTCTATTTTTTGTTTATATTGGTCAATTGTTGTAATATATGCTTCTGGTTTACCCTCAATAGTATGAAAATTACAAAACTTACACCTGGAAAGGCATATGTTGGTTATGTTTACATTTCTGTCAATCTGCCAGCTTACTTTATTTTCCGGATGTTTCTTCTTTCGGATTTTATGGGCAACAAACATGAGTGATGCGGTGGGAGCTTCCTTATAAAGTACCAGGCCTTCCTCTATTGAAAGGTTTTCAAGGTTCAGCGCTCGTGAGTATAATTTTTCAATCGTATCTTTCATCTGTTTATAATTTATTTTTAATGGTCAGATGGAACATCCACGAAGCTTTTACCTGAGCGGATGATTTTCGCTTATAATCAT
>JAFGOZ010000698.1 GCA_016926235.1 Bacteroidales bacterium
ACAGGGCCGCGAACCACCGCATCCACACGGTCTGCTCATACCCCGCAAAAAAACGCGGGGCATTCGCAGCCGGTGATGCCGACATTAGCGGGTAAATTAAATAACAATTATGAATGATTCATCAAAAAATATAATCCGAGAATTAATAGACGCAACTGTTCAAGAAAGAAACAGGATCGAAGAACCTAAAAATCGATCTAGATATTTCATCTTTGATAAAGTCAATGAGAAATTAGAAGAATCTGTCTATACAGTTGTTTATGCAAATGCGCCTGAACGAGTATTTAAAGATGTTAGTTGGGCAATTAGAAAAGATGATGAATTACTATTTCGAATAGGTGATTTTTTCCTTCCTGCAAAAGCGGGTATTAGCAATTATGGCTTAATTATAAAATTTGATATTTCTGATATTAGTAAAAGTGGTATTGATATCCCAATTTTGAAGGATGCTACAAATTATGGTATTGAATATATCATGGACAATAGAGAATTAATCGATTATTTAATAAATTTTTTAAGATCGAAATCAGAAGTAATCAATCCATTCATATATTATTTATTTCAGAAAAAAGACGTTGAAGTACTTCCAAACAAAATTACATTCAAAGACAATAGACTATTAAATGAGTCTCAGATAAATGCAATAAATAAGTCTCTTTCCCAAAATGTTACTTTCATTTGGGGCCCACCAGGTACAGGTAAAACTATTACATTGGGTTCCTTAGCAGCATTCTTAATACAAAATAATCGAAGAGTATTACTTTCAGCCCTATCAAATAAAGCATTAGATCAACTTTTAATTAAAACCGTCGAACAATTAAAATTTAATTTAAAGAGTATTTCAGTCGCTCGTTGTGGCAGCACAATGGATGATGAAGTTAGAGGTTTTAGTAGAGATTCTTTCTCTAACTTTCAATTTGAATCAAAAAAGGCTGGAACAAATTGGTCCCGACATGTAAGGAATTCAAACTTAGTAGCTGCTAATTTTACTATGCTGACTTTTCCACGATCAGCTGATCCTGGATTTTTCGATTGTGTAATTGCAGATGAAGTATCTATGGCAAATATACCTTCAATTATCGCGACAAGTTATTTTGCCAAAAAGTATTTTATTGTTGGCGGTGATCCCCGTCAATTGCCTCCGATTTATCCTGAAGACGCTGATGAACCAAACATGTATTTTAGAGATAACATATTTCAGATAGCTAAAATAAATAATGCTGAAGATCCCCGAGCTGCATTTTTGGACACACAGTATAGGATGCATAAAGAAATAAGTAATTTAGTAAGCGACATATTTTATAAAGATTTTGGCGGCTTACACACTGGCATTGATTTTTCTAAAGATAATGAGAAATTTAAAAATCGTATTATTTTTATTCATAGTCCTGGTTCCGTTGGTTTGTTTGGGTCAGATTATTTTGAATCGGAAGATCAAAGACGTTTTAACACAAAACATTCTGAATCAATTGTTAGAATATTTATGGTTATTTTGAAAAAAGGTTATCCTCCTGAAGATATTGGCATAATAGCACCCTATAATGCACAAGTGGTTCAAATTGAGAGTGATTTGATTAAAACTTGTAAAAAATATAAAATTAATTATCATGATATAAAAATTTCAACTGTTCATTCATTTCAAGGACAAGAAAGAAAAGTAATTATAATGGATATTACTGATGATAATATTAATCCATCAAATTTGACAGCTAAATGGCAATTAATAAATGTTGCACTTTCACGTGCAAAAGAACAACTATTTATCATTGGTAATTATAAATATTTGATTAATAAGGAATATTTTAGTGATAATGAAATACTGTTATTTAAGAAAATTTTAAAGCATTCAAAAATCATGACATTGAAGGAGAGCTAAATCCGCTAACACAGGTTTCAACAAGTTCAACCGGTGATCTTTACAAACAATTGTTAACCTTGGAGTTAACCTATCGTACTGCCGATAGTTTCCCATTCGCCTTTTGGCGGATACCGAAGCCCTTTCCGATTTCGTTCGGGAAAAGAGTGAGCCGTGAGGGGATCTCAATGACTGTCAGTCTCATACGGTCGGGGAGCCGGGAATGATGGTATGGATAACATATGTGAACTGCTGATAAACTTCGTGAAACCTAACAAGCGAAACGAGTACTGATACGCTTGGGTTCCGCTGATGGCGCGGAATGTGTCAATGGTCAAGGTAGTCTTGTTTTACCTTGCGCAGTCAGTCAAATTGACCGGAGGACAGGCAGATCCTAACCCGTCGTGTTGTTAAACAAGATCTCATCGGGTAAGCCCGATTGCCTCTCATAAGTTGTATGATTGAGACAGGAAGCGGTAACGCAACCTCACGGGCAAGAGGGTACATGATGCGGAGAAAGCGAAAGCCATCTGCGTAATCGGATGGATAGGAGTTCAAACTTTGCTCTGCCCTGAAAGGGGGCTGACTTCCGCAGGTGCCGGATCACGAAAAGGCCGGGAGTATGTTGTATCTTGAAGGGTCTGGATAGATAATGAGTTTTCTCATTAACAACCCCAAGAGCGATGGTCTTGCTGGGTGCTATATGCAGGAAATCGTAAACAATATTCAGGCACGTATCGTGAAGGCAGTCCACATTATGGAAGGACTGCTGGGTGCTCGATTGAGTGCCTTACTCGGGGCTTGAGCCGTACGCGGGGAAACTCGCTTCTACGGTTCTGAGGGGGAAAGGCGGAGGCGACTCCGCCTGACTACCCTGAGACGCCTACGCATACCATGAATTCTAACCAGTAATCGTTAGTGGAATCATTTCTTCGAGGAAAGATCCGTTTGCTCGGCGCCTGTTAAACCGTTAGCTTTTATAAATAATATTATATTTATATTGCTTGATCGTTAAAAATGGCAACAGAACATATTTGAGGAGTCATATTATGTTTAATAGAATTAATATTTTGTCCATTGTCACCGTTTTATTAATTCTTATCAATTGTGGAAAAAAATCAGAACCAACGGCACCGCAAAATAACGAGACACCTATCTTTGAACAGTCTGGAATAATTGGAGAGTCTGGCGGTCAAGTTGAGATTTCCGATCCGAGTAGTCAGTTATTTGGTACATATGTAAAAATACCTGAAAACGCACTCAAATCCAACCAAACTATTACAATTAATATGGTTTCAGAAATTACTACATTTCAGAGTGATACTTCTTTAACTGTTGTATCATTAGAACCTTCCGCAATTCAATTTGAGAAACCAATAGAAATTGGTATACCCTATAAAGCAAATGAAAATCCAAGTGACCTACATGTTTACTTTTTTGACGAATCTAATTTTCTTTGGAAAAAATTACCAAAATTGGGATACGATTCTGATAAAAGTGTAATAATTGCTCAGACAATTCATTTTACTAAATTTGTATCTAATTATTCAAATGTGGAATTTGATATTGAACTCTATAACAGTAATAGCAAAATTTCTGCACATGTTAAATTATTAACCCCACTTTCAGAAATAAAGACTGATATCACCACAGCTTTAGGTCAATTGGCAGGTAATTACAGGCAACTGTTAGAAAAAAGAACTCAAAGTATGAATGTGGTATTTATAGTTAAATTAAAGCGAAAAGCAGCTTCTTGGTTTGAATTTGATCAAGAACTTGATAAAAAGGTGATTTTCTATTCTATTGGCGAGTACAGCGATGGTCCAGGTACTGTCAATGCTTATGAAGCAATAGGAGATGATATAATTCATATCATTGACTTTTCTACCTCTGGATCATACGATCAAGCTGAAAGCATTTATTCGGGAGTACCTATTTTGTTTGTATTCTCTGAAAATCCATCATATAATTATGAATACTACATAGAACTCGACTATTATTTTGTACATGATTTTGGTGACAATAAATATATACCACCTGATGCTGCTATATGGGGATTTCATGGTTATAATGTTTCAACCCATGGCAACTCAAGAAAATTTAGCCAGCTGTCTGATGCACCAGATCACGATAATGACAGGATAATTGATGAATTCGATGAAATTCAAGGTAATATTCCTGTTGCAAAAATAACAAGCCCAAGTAATAATGATAGCTTTGAGGAAGGGGAAACAATTAATTTTATCGGAGAAGGAATTGACGCGGAGGATGGTAATCTTAGTGGTAGTTCATTGATTTGGAAATCAAATCATGATGGTCAAATAGGAACTGGTACGACCTTCACAACAAACAGTCTTTCAGCTAACACTCATGTTATAACTCTTATAGTGATGGATAGTGGTGGCAATAAGAACTATGATGCCATTAACATTTATGTCACTACTCCAGGGAATACAGCACCGAAAGCATCATTCACAGTCAGCCCTAGTTCGGGTACGACAGACACAAAGTTCTCTTTTGATGCTTCAAATTCTTCGGATTCTGAAGATCCAACATCTGCACTTCAGGTTCGATGGGATTGGGAAAACGATGGTATTTGGGATACAGATTATACTACTGCTAAAACAGAAAGTCATCAATTCTTGGTTGACGGTGCTTTTACTGTAAAACTTGAGGTAAAAGATACTGGTGGTCTAACTGGTTTTGCAACTAAATCTATTCAAGTTTCTTCAGTCAACACACCACCATCTGCATCATTTTCAATCACACCTTCATCAGGCACAACAGACACAAACTTCTCTTTTGATGCTTCAAATTCTTCGGATTCTGAGGATCCCATATCTGCACTTCAGGTTCGATGGGATTGGGAAAACGATGGTATTTGGGATACGGATTTTAACGTGAATAAAAAAGAAACTCACAAATACTTAAACGTTGGTACAAAAACAATTTTAATGGAAGTCAAGGATACTGGTGGTTTAACAAGTTGTACTACAAAACAATTGTCAATTTCACCAGGATCTAATGATGTAATAAACATTACGATTGTACCTGAAAATGTAACAATTAAAACAGGTGAAACATATCAATTCCAATGTAAGGCATATGATTCAAATGGTACTGAAGTATTAATTACTAATCTATCAACTTGGTCTGTAAATCCAGGTAATGCAGGTTATATCAATAATACAGGGCTTTTTACAGCAGATGATAATGTCACAGGTGAAGAACAAATTATTGCCAATTATCTTAATTACAATGCAACAGCTACTGCTAATGTGATATCTGCTAGCAGCCAAAAATGGGAAATATATAATATCGAAAATTCTCAGTTACCCGATAATAGTATACATTCATTATGTATTGAATCAAGCAATTTAATTTGGATTGGGACTCTACATGGGGGTGTTGCTTCTTTCAATGGTTTTAATTGGGAAATATTTAATATCAATAATTCTGCATTAAAATCAAATGCGATCAATGATATTGAAATTGACAAAAATGGCACAAAGTGGTTCGTTGGCGGTGGTGTATATTCCTTCGACGGTACTAATTGGAATATTTACCTCTCTAGTAATTCTGGGCTGCCTGTAAATTTTGTTGAAGCAATTGAAATTGATTCAAAAGATGTAAAATGGATTGGTACATGGACAGGTGGTATTGCATCATTTGATAATAATGATTGGGTAGTATATAATTCTAGTAATTCGGATTTGCTAGTAGATACTATTTATGATATTGCTATTGACAAAAATGATACAAAATGGATTGGTACGTGGAGTGGTGGAGTTACTGCATTTACAGGTAATACTTGGACAACTTATACAACTACGAATTCCCCACTGCCTGATAATGATGTCTATTGTATCGCTATTGATGCTGAAAATAAAAAATGGTTTGGTACTTTAGGTGGTGGCATTGCTTGTTTCGATAATTCGAACTGGATTGTGTATAATGAGAATAATTCTGGATTGCCTGCTGACAATATACAATCTATAGCAATAGATGGATCAGGTAATGTCTGGATAGGCACAAATCCTGGTGGTGTTGCTTGTTTTAATGGGACAAATTGGCAAGTTTTTGATAGTAATAATTCCGAATTACCTAACAACGATGTTAATGCTATTGCTATTCAATCAATTAACATATTATGGTTTGGTACTGGTGATGGCGGTGTGGCTAAATATATTAAATAATCATTATCATTTTTAAGCTAACTATTGCTGCACTTGACTGGCGGGCAGTGCGGTGATTTCCTTATGTCAGGTGCAATTAATTAAGTCCAGAGAATTATTAACGTTCAGTGCTCTTAAGCCCGCCAGCAAGTGAGCATCACGTTAGTGCGCCAGGTACAGCTTGGTGTTTCTTATAGAGTGAAAGTCTTTATTGGGCAAAGCCTAACCAGCAGACCGTACCGAGTGTTGCGTGATTGGGAAGGAGAGCCATCAGGTCGAGGGCGAACGACCCACACGAAGCGTACACAGGGAACATCGCAGGCCGCAGGGGAGACGTACCTCCCTCAAGCGATTCAGCCCCGTAAGGTTAAAAAGAAGCAGTCGGTGACGATTTTAACGTGTCGGAAACCAGCACGGAGGAATCGAATTGGTGAGATTCCCGAGGGACTGTCGGGGTTATAGAGCGTGGCATGTGATGAGAGAAGCATCAGGAACCTGGGAGACCCTGCCACCTCCTCTGGAGAGGTAAGGCATTACAACCGAAAGAAGAATGTCTGAAGGGTGGTCAGGGAGTCAGATCACTTCATAGTACTCTGAGACGGTAACACCAATCGCACGGGGAAGGGAGTGACAGTACAGCAAAGCTCGCAGAGGAAACATATGCAGATAAGACAGGCTGAGCAACATATGCAAACCACACTGCGGGGAATAGCAAAGAGAGCGAAGGAGGATCCCGGACACCGATTTGGAAACCTATACAGTTTATTGAATGCAGCGAATCTGCACTGGTGCTTCAGACAAATGAACCGGAAAGCAGCACCGGGAATAGACGGCGTAGACTGGAAGCGCTTTGAAGAAAATCTTGAGGAGAATGTCGGAGAGCTCGCGGCATCACTCAAAGAGAAGCGATACAAGGCAAAAAGGATACGGCGCCGCAACATCCCGAAACCGGATGGTAAAGAGCGGCCGCTGGGCATTCCAGTCATTGCAGACAAGCTGGTGCAGACTGCGGCGGCGAATATCTTGACAGCAATCTATGAGCAAGATTTTCTGCCGTCGAGCCACGGATACCGGCG
>JAFGOZ010000699.1 GCA_016926235.1 Bacteroidales bacterium
AATTGTCAGGCTCGGATCGCAGTTGTCGGCTACCGTGATTAAGCTTCTATAATCCGGTAAAGTGGCCTGGCAACTTGCATTTAAGTATAATGTATCGGTCGGGGCACATACCGTAATATTTGGTGCTGTTGTATCCCAAACAAACACATCAAAACTACAACTTCCTACATTGTCCGAATTATCGGTTACATATATGGTCACTGTTACAGTATCTACTCCACTTATAGGTGTGGTTTGTACCGGCAATTGCGTTATATTTTTTATTCCGCCACAATTATCATTTAAGGTAACCATTCCCCTATAATCCGGAAGGGAGGTATTGCAACTTGCATCAAGGTATAGTGTATCACCAGTTACACAAGTCAGTAATTCAGGAGCTGTAGTATCCCATGCATACACATTAAATTTGCAGCTATCCACATTACCCCAGTCATCTGTGGCATATAATGTAAACTCTATTGTATCAACGCCATATGGGGTACTGCCTATCGCAGGATATTGTGTAATAGTTACGTCTCCATCACAATTATCAGTGGCAGTGATGAGTGTAATATAGTCTGGTATAGTAATCTCACAGCTATTGTCCAGATAAAGAGTATCTGTCGTAGCACAATCAGCTATTTCCGGAGATATTGTATCCCAGGTGTAGACATTAAATTTACAGCTGTCTACATTGCCCCAGTCATCAGTGGCATAAATTGTAAACTCTATCGTATCAACTCCCGTTAAAGTATTAGTTGCTGCAGGATTTTGTGTAATCAATAAATCTCCATCACAATTATCACTCACAGTGACAAGACTTGTATAATCCGGTACTGTTACTTCGCAACTACTATTTAAAAATAGGGTATCTGTCGGGGCACATACAGTAAAGTTTGGAGAAGTTGTATCCCATGTATACACATAGAATTTGCAGCTATCCACATTTCCCCAGTCATCTGTAGCATAAAGAGTGAACTCTGTCGTATCAACTCCGTTTAAAATGCTCGTAATAGCCGGACTCTGTGTGATTGTTAAATCCCCATCACAATTATCAGTTACTGTAATAAGAGAAGTATAATCAGGAGCTGCTATCTGGCAAGTGCCATTCAAATATAAAGTATCAGTTGGTGCACATAATGTAATGTTTGGCGAAACTGTATCCCATGTATACACGTAAAATTTGCAGCTATCAATATTTCCGGAACCATCTTCTGCATACAGTGTGACTTCAACCGTATCAACTCCTGAGAGAGTAAATCCGGATGCCGGATTTTGTGTAATGGTTAAGGTGGTGCAATTATCCGTTGCGGTTATATCACCTGTATAATCAGGCAAACTCACCTCGCAGGATGCATCCAGATATAAAGTATCTGTTGGAGCACAAGCCGTAATCTCCGGCTTGGCCGTATCATACACAATCACCATTGTATCCCTGAAGAAGCAACCCGTAGCGTCGATGGTTTCTGTAACAATCACCGTATCATATCCCGGAGGACCCGGCCAGTCAACTGTAATTGAATCACCCGTGTTATCAGTAATTGTTCCATCAGAAATATACCATGAGTAACTATGACCGGCAACCTCTGTTACACTATAGATTTCTCCTGTATAGTTAGGACAAGCCTCTGAAATTCCCGTTATGGTAGGCGTTGGAAGGGGCATAACCTCTACATCAAGGGTTAATGATGTACCTGAACAACCTGTAATTGTTTTTGTTGCTTCGAGAACAATGGTTCCAGTACCAACAGTTTCCCATAACACAGTAATCTCGTTGGTTCCGTCTCCTGAAGTTATTGATCCGTTAGTTACTGCCCATGTATAACTATCGTACACATCCGGAACAGAATAGTTCACTTCCTCATTTTGACAAACTGTATCAACGATTGGGGCGTGACCAGCTTGTGAAGAGACCGAATAAAATGAGGAAGGACTATTCTGGTTATTATATGCGGTTTGCATCCATGAAGCACTGCGTGCTACAGATGATATTCTGAATTCATCAAATTTACCGTCAAGATATTCATCTCCATCCCATAGAGATCGGCCAAAAAAGTTATCAGTTGCTGAAAGATCATCCGGTGTTAAATCAACGCCATGGCCTAAACCGTATAAACTTCCATTTTTATAGATGGCCATTGTATGAGCCTTAGAATTTAAAACTACTCCCCAATGAATCCACTGGCTTGTATTTGCAGTTGGGTTGGTAATAGTAACTCCTTCTTCTCCCCCATTGCCAGTAGTTGTAATATACGACCTGGTTTCGGCAGGAGTGCCTGCATCGTGAGATGGTGTGAAAAAGAAATAATGAGTTGGGGAAACTGCATCCTGTCCAAAGTCAAATATCCGTTCCCAGGCAGTTCCATCATCATCAAGATATACCCACCCCTCAAAACTAAAATTGCCTATTCCTGAAAATACTCCTGAAGATAATTGTAAATGCTGCCCACTGGCATTACTACTAGGGACAGATGAATTACTTAATTCCCTTCCGTTCAATATCTTACTGGATGCATAATCAGAAGTGTTAACATTCGTTAAATCTTCCCCATTACTTGTGGCATCATCCACATCACCATCAAAATGCCACACACCCATATATCCTGCATCCCACGCTTCCATTGGTGACGAAAGATCAGTACTAACCTGCGGGTTGCCATAAATTACATGAAGCTCTGTATTTACAGTGGCTGAAAGTGCAGGTACACGTACCCAGGCCATCAGGTCACCCTGGCTTCCATTATAACTAACCAGTTCATGATCAAGCAAATTGTAGTCTTCATCGGTAAATAAAATATCATATCCGCTGGCGTTTTCGACATTACCTCCGTTTGCAGTAGTTGCCATATCTGCATCATTCGTAATATTTATTAAAACCGGGAAATTAATCAGATCGTTTGCGCCAGCTACCTGCGCAGCATCAATGGTAATGGTTTTATCGTATGCATATCCCAGGGCTGCTGCTGGTAATGGATTAACGAATACTGTTACCTCATCCCTTGCTGTACATCCTCCGCTGGTTACAGCAACTGTATAAGTTGTTGTCATTTCCGGACTGGCTACCGGACCGGCAACATCCGTGGCGTTTAAGCCATAGGAAGGGCTCCAGCTATAGGTTCCTCCCCCTGATGCACCCAGGGTTACATCCCCTCCACGGCATATCGTTTCATCACTGCCTGCACTGGCAACTGTGTTACAGCCTGTTGCAAATCCAAAATTAAAAGAACTGGAAGCAGCCACAGAACCCGGAAGGTTCCTGGCTACAACATTCCCTGATGAAGAACCTGCATTGTGGGAACCCTGGTCCTCCCATCCGGAACCAATATCCGCAGTTATCCTGGTATTATTGTCAATGTTGTAAGAGGTAAAACCATTCCCTTCCAGCGAAAGGACACAACTTATATTGGTGAGAGTTGTATTGGTAAGGGTCCAGTAACCTTCATCAAAAATATTGTACAGCCAAAGTGAAACATCATCCTGATATGAAGTGAAACTTCCCGGATCCGCTTCCACAAACTCTGCAGTAATACTTGTTGCAGAGGAACTACTGGCAAAAGCAAGAGTGGCAGGCCTGTAATATTCAGCTGTTCCTATCGGAAACAGATATGTATTTGCCCCAGTGGCAATATCTCTTCTTAATGTACCGATAATCGTTCCCGATGTATAAGAAATAGCACCGCTTGCTGAACTATTGATGTACAATTCATAACTATTTGAATAAATATTTCCCCGGGTCATGGTTAGTGTACCGTCAACCCTGACCTGTCCTGTATTTAATATAACCGAAGCCGGGTTATCAATAACCAGATTATAAAATATCTCACTGGGAGTTGATGAAGTTCCCGAAATGGTCTGGTCCTCACTACCGGCAAAAGTTACTGTGCCAAATCGTTCATTAAAAATTGCTGTTTCTTCGTGATCCCAGTTGCCATAAGTTGAAATATCATAATTTAATCCGTTACCAACATCCAGAGTAGTTCCGGCGCCAATAGTCAAGTCACCAAATACATTTATATCCCCTTCCAAAGTTTTAATACCTGAACCACCGGAAGTGACCAGGTGATAATAGCCATCTTCAGGCTTATAAATTGTTTGATCTCCGGCAAAGGTATAATTGAAAGTGTTTTCACCATCGAGATTACAATATAGTTCCAGAGCCATATCACTTCCACCCGCATTACCCCCAAAGCTATATGTTGCACCGGAATAATTATTGAGCTGTACTTCACCAGATTCAATATTCAAAAAGTCATCCAAATGGTTTATCGTACCGTAGTTATCAATTACAAACCTGCAATTATTGAAATTTATATCTGTAGTTACATTTAATAATGCAGCTGAATTATTGATTATGCTGTTATCTTCATCTCCATTTGCAGGGAATGTACCAGATGTGGCAACCCGAACTATAAATGCAGATATAATTCCATTATTAATCAATGAGCAACGATCCTCATTGAAATACAACATATTACTAATATTAACCGATGAACTTCCAGAAACATAAAGGTCAACATCATTTCCCCCTGTAAACTGAAGATTGCTAATACTAACAGACCCTTCATTGATAATATAATTGCTACTGGAAGCAGTATTGAACCTCACTGTTCCACCGGATAAAGTACCTGAATTTGTAACAGTAATACCTCCTGAATTAACTAAAATCACAAATGTACTTAAAGATAATGTTCCATTTTCAATATTGACTGCATGAACATATTGAGATGCAATAAGTGTAATGACATTATTATTTTGTATAACTGCAGAATCATTACTTCCCGGATAATCAATTCCTACTGAACCGGGCGAAGTGTTTCCCCATGTTGCCCCATCATTCCAATTGCCATCTTGAACAGATGTAAACGTAGCTTGTGAAAATGTAATTGAAGAAATAGATAGTATAAATATCGCCAATAACAAACGCATATAGCGTAAGATAGCTGTAAGTTTAAGTAAAGGTAAAAACTTAAACCCATATGTATGTCTTGTGAAGGTCTCTTTCACAAACTCTTTTTTAGTCTAATACACTCTGTAACAATAAAAACGCCCCAATCGTTATATAAAAATATATATAAAATTCTGTATGATCACGGAAAACCCAATATATTCCATCATCACACCGATTATTAACATCAAAAGCCCATTTTAACTGACAAATTACAAAAAATCATACTAAAAACTGATCTAAATCATCATTTTTTGCCATTCTGGCCACAACTTTGTAAAATTATTCTACGAAACAATGACTTTAAATGTTCTAAATAATTGATTAAAAATTAGCTAGTTAGATAAAAAAAAATATCTAAAAGTCTGTGGTAGGGTTTAAGTTCTCTTATTCGGTACAAAAATAAGAATTTTGTGAATATTCCCTACCATAAAATGAATAAAATAAAAGAGGAAAAGTAACCCGCTAATTGAATATTTCCTTCAGTACGGAGTATGATTTCAGGTCTGAAAAACCATCAATATGTATTTTGTAAAAATCGAGTATGCCATCCAGTAAATACCTTCGAAATGCAGGCGGGACAATGGATGAGCAAGCAGCATCATGAGCCATTAAATGGCACCAGAAAGTGGTCAGCTCCATATTAAGATACAACGAATGGGTTGGGACTTCACTACAGTATTGTGCATTTTTTATGTCGAAAAACATGTTTTTTGATTCTTCATTAAAACCCGGTGAAAACCCAAGAAAATGAATAAGATGCACCAAAAACCAGAGGTGAAGATTTTGATTGCCCGACCGGTCATCATCAAAAGAGATAATAAACTGTTGAATAAAATCAAACAATTCATGCTGGTGTGCTTCTTCTTTGAGGGTTTTATAAAGCACCTCCGCTAGAAACAACATTACCGTGCTCTTCTTTATATCATTCTGTACAGATTTAAAGGAATAATCCAGCCTTCCATCTTTAATCCGGTGCAAATCCCTTCCGGCTTTGTAATATAGCTGAATATCCAGAATATAAAGGGGTTGAAAAAGATTGGCTTTCAGGTTGGCTTTCTTGCTAAAGACATTGCTCACAATGCCTGATATTCGCCCAAATTCGCGTGTATACAGGTGTAATACTAGGCTCGTCTCCTTGTATTTAATTTGATGCAATACGATAGCTTTTGTGCTGCAAAGCATTATGGAACCTAATAATTTTTTATTGATATAAAAGTATGAATTATAACTTTGTTTTTCGATCAATTTTAAAGAAAAACCACAAACAATATTGTTCCGTCAATATTAAAAGTATAATAGAAGCTTTTATCACCAGTTATGGAAGTTGCAGAAGATTAAACGAATATAAGCGAATAATATATACAAATAAGCATAAAAGCAATTACAGTATTTGTTACAATAAATATCAATATGCAGAATAAAAGGACCCACCAATAATGAATGAGCTTTGTGTACTAATACTTTGACGATTATAACTTAAATAGTATGTGCTATAAATTAAATCCGGGTTAGTTTATAAAGAGAAGTTTTGTCATATGAGTTTTGGAGGCATCTTCATTTGTACAAAACACAAGATAAACACCTGTATGCACGCGTTTCCCGCTCAGTGTTCTGCCATCCCATACTGCCTGGCCTCCCAGAGCAGTGGTTTCAAAAACAAGGTTGCCGCTAATATCTGTAATCTTTACATTTGCATTTCTGGCAAGGCCTGTAACGATTATCTCCCCATTATAACCCTCACGCACAGGGTTCGGGAAAACATATACATCTTTAAAATCATCATCCCCCATGGTTGCATCACTCCGGAAAGACAGCATTCCTTTATCCGTAGCAATAAACACCTCACCGGTTTCCTGGTTAATTTCAATATCATTAATCCTGTCAGAAAACATAGGGGAATTAAAAGCAGTAAAATTATGTATTTGCTTCATTCCATCATCTGAGATTAAAAAAATTCCCGAACTTGCTGTTCCAAACCATTTACGGTTTGCCCCGTCAACATCAATGGCAGTTATTGCAGAAGCGCCCAGTAATGCATCCCCGTATTCCGTGCCATCATTCCTTGGAATGATGATTTGATAACCTAAAGGATCATCTTCTGTAAGAATATCGGTAAAATTATAGTATACAATGGGACCTTTGGATGTACCCACCCATACATTCCCATCCAGATCTTCCTTTATTGAATACACATTATCCATTACCTCACCCTCCTGATTTTTTACAGTTATAAACCTGCCTTTATTCCCCTGTGATGTAAACTGTCTGTTATTATCGAATACATAAAATCCTGTAACGGCAGTCCCGGTTCCTCCTGTGCAAAGAAAACATTTATACCCATCTCTTGTAACGATCAAATCCTCAACTCTCTGGTTTTTGCCAAAAATGCTGGTCTTCATCTCAAATGTATACCATGAGCCATCAGGTCTTAGAACTGTAAGCGGATCCCTGATAATATTGCTTAGTATCCAAAGATTATACTCTTCATCAAAGGCCAAACCGTTAAGGTTTATATAATTCTCAGAATATCCGTCCACATTTCTAAGGGGGCTGTTATCCTGGTTATAAATATTGATTAATTCCTGATTATTGTACTCAATAAGACCATATCCATAGGTAGCAACATAAACTTTACTGCTATTTCCGGGATGAATCGCAACAAACGCTTGGTTGGGCACATCGATCAACTCCTCATGAGTACTCAAATTATGGTTTGTCCATCCTGATTCCTCACTAAAGGAATAAGCCCCTGCTCCACTCCGATTAGCAGCGGAACTACTTCCCACCCAGACAATATTATCTGAAATTTCAATATCATTAGCATAACTATACCATGGCCCATCAGGATATATCCCATCATTTACCTGTTCATCAGCTATTTGCACTAACCCATCATCGAATGAAGCAACCCAAATAGTTCCATCCTGACCAAGCACATCTCTGGCCCTCGATATCGGGTAATACTGAGAACTGGTGAATTCAGTGTTATAAAGAGATATCCCAATATTGGAACTAATAGCTAATTGGTTGTTAACATTACTCATACTATATAGTACATTAGTAAACTGATGATGCAAAATCCATCCTTCTTCTTCTTCTGAAAACAAGGCATAAGTTCCGGAAAGGGTATACATTTTATTATTCCATAGTGTTAAATATAAAAATGCACCATCATTCCCCGCAATATTCAGTTCCCTGTTCCAATTTCCAGCATCTAAAAGGTTAGCATTTTTATTGGCTTTGTACAATCCGGCATCACTTGCCGCATAAATAAAACCATTATGCTCAATAATGGAATTAATCTTAATCTCCTTATTACCCTCACCTATTCTATATGTATCTTTTATTTCTCTTTTAACTACATCCATAACAATAATTCCAAAACCACAAGCCATAAAGACCAGGTCGTCAATAACCTTTATCTCATAGATTTTCTTATCACCAGACATTTGTTTTTGTTCCAGATCAGGTACATTATATACTGTATTGTTTGTAATCAGATCAATGTTACCATTGGAATATCCCAGTACCAGTGTATTGTTTAAATCATCCCAACAGGCAGCGCTAACACCAATATCGGATAAGCCCTGAATTTTTGATAATTTATTGACGGAATTATCGATTAAATCATAATAGAAAAAACCTCCATTAGTAATACAAAATATTTTGTTATTGCCGTATACCAATTTTTGACAATGGGAATAAGGAAGGTGATCACGCCATTCGCCCACCGGAATTTGAGAAAAAACGGAAGTTGAAAAAGAAAGTATTATTATAAAAACCCTGACTAAAAATCTAACCCTCATATATTCAAGTTTTGTCAATAATAAACAACGCTTATCTGTTGTCTATATTGTTTAAGGAATTTAAATTATTTGTACTTTTTATTTTCTATTAAGGTATGCAACTAAAAGCTGAAATGCTCTTGCACGATGGCTGATCAAATTTTTTTCATGCAGAGGCATTTCAGCAAAGGTTTTGGAATATCCTTCAGGTTTAAAAACCGGATCATACCCAAATCCATCCATACCTCTTGGATGATTGACTATTTCCCCCTTCACTATTCCTTCGAACGTTTTTACCATTCCATTTTCAACTAAAGCAATCACTGTTTTAAACTGAGCCTTGCGATTTAGGGCACCTTCCATGTTAAGCAACAGTTTTTCCATATTCTTTACCGGATCCTTATTTTCTCCCGCATATCTTGCTGAAAAAACACCGGGGTCACCATCCAGCGCTTCAACTTCCAGTCCTGTATCGTCCGCAAAACAATCGATACCAAATTTTTTAAAAATAAACCTTGCTTTAGCACAGGCATTATCTTCCAGTGTATAATATTCTTCCGGGATATCGTCTGTACATCCAATATCATTAAGGCTCAGAATTTCAAAATCATCCGAAAGTAAAGCTTGAATTTCTCTCAATTTGTGCAGATTATTTGTTGCAAAGACGAATTTCCTCATTCAACTAATTATAATTCTTTCAAAGAAATTAAAATATTGCTCTCTTATCCCCAAAACAAGTTCCCATAAACCTTGCTTTTTTAATTAAAGAGTGCTCAGGATCAATCGTACGTGTTATCCCGGCAACCTCTTTCAAAGGTATGGATGTTACCTCATTGTTTCGCACAGCTACCATCCGTCCATACGTCTCATTAGCAATAAGCTGGGCAGCGTACGATCCATATTCGGTAGCAAGTATTCTGTCCATAGGTGAAGGGGTACCTCCTCTCTGAATGTATCCCAGTACAGTTTGGCGTGTTTCCAATCCGGTATGTTTACCAACCAGTTTTGCGATGTAATCACCGGCAGGTTTATCTCCTTTGGTGGCTATCCCTTCAGCAACAACAATAATGGAGTAATCCTTCCCTTTTTCAAACCTTTCATTTATATAATCCACTATTACTTCGGGTTTATAAGGTATCTCGGGTACAAGTATAACATCCCCACCGGATGCTACTCCTGCATACAAAGCAATCCAGCCAGCTTTATGGCCCATAAGTTCAATTACCATAATTCGTTTATGTGAGTTCGCCGTAGAGTGCAAACGGTCAATGGCTTCAGTAGCAATATCCACTGCTGATTGAAATCCAAAAGTCATATCTGTGCCATACACATCATTATCAATGGTTTTAGGAATCCCTATCACATTTAAGCCAACTTCTGTAAGACCAAATGCTGTTTTCTGGGTTCCATTGCCACCAATGCATACCAGGCAATCAAGGCCCAATTCATCATAGGTTTCTTTTATAATAGCTGGTTTATCAATGGTTTCGATATAGTTATCACTCTTTTTGAAGGGTTTTTCACGTGAAGTACCAAGTATTGTTCCTCCCAGGGTTAAAATACCAGAAAGGTGGCGTTCTGTAATTTCAAAATACTCTTTTTCAATAAGCCCGAGGAAACCTGAAGATATACCCAGAACTTTCATATCGTGCTGTACCATAGCAGTTTTTGCAATACCCCTGATAGCTGCATTTAATCCGGGACAATCACCCCCGGCAGTTAAAATCCCGATTGTCTTTTGTTTTTTCCCCATGAATTATGTTAAATATGAATAACTTCTCCATTTGCCGCGGCAGCTGCCTCCATAATAGCTTCTGACATAGTAGGATGAGGATGAACTGATTTTATAATTTCTAATTCAGTAGTCTCTAAGGTCTTGGCCACTACCAGTTCTGCTATCATTTCTGTTACATTCATTCCAATCATATGTGCCCCAAGCAATTCACCGTATTTTTTATCAAATATCAACTTAATAAATCCATCCTTTGCCCCTGCAGCACTTGCTTTACCAGACGCAGTATAAGGAAATTTACCGATTTTCACATCGTATCCTTTTTCCCTGGCTGCCTTCTCAGTTAACCCTACTGAAGCAACTTCCGGTGAAGTATACGTACATCCCGGAATATTGTTATAATCTAATGGTTTTGGATTGTGACCTGCAATTTTCTCAACACAAATGATACCTTCAGCCGAAGCCACATGAGCTAAAGCCGGCCCGGGGATAATGTCACCTATAGCAAATACCCCTTCAACATTTGTTTTATAATAGGCATCTACAACCACTTTCCCTTTATCCAGTTTTACACCGGCTTCTTCCAGCCCGATATTCTCAACATTGGGTGTTACCCCAACTGCCGATAATACGATCTCCGCTTCACGAACTTCTTCCCCTTTAGGGGTCTTAATTTTTGCTTTACAAAGTTTTCCTGAGGTATCAACACTTTCAACTGAAGAGCCGGTGAGAATCGTTATGCCTGCTTTTTTAAGTGACCGCTCCAATTGTTTTGATACTTCCTCATCCTCCAGAGGAACAACATTAGGCAAAAACTCTACCAAAGTAACCTCAGTACCAATAGCATTGTAAAAATAAGCGAGTTCTGTACCAATTGCCCCGGATCCAACAACTATCATAGATTTTGGTTGTTTGGACAAGGCAAGTGCCTGCCGGTAACCGATCACTTTTTTGCCATCCTGTTTCAGATTAGGCAATTCCTTCGACCTGGCACCAGTTGCCAAAATAATTGCATCTGCTTCGTATACAGTCTTTTTCCCTCCCTTATCGGTAACCTCAACTTTCTTACCTTTAAGCAGTTTCCCGGTTCCCTCAATAGCATCTATTTTATTCTTTTTAAAAAGAAACTGTATTCCCTTGCTCATGCCTTCTGCAACCCCCCTGCTTCTTTTCACCATAGCTTCAAAGTCAGGGGCGGTCTTACCAGATATGGTAACTCCATAATCCGCTGCATGAGAAACGTATTCAAAAACCTGGGCACTCTTCAGAAGTGCTTTTGTGGGAATACAACCCCAATTCAGGCATATGCCCCCTAGATTCTCCTTTTCAACTACACCCACTTTTTTACCCAGTTGTGATGCCCTGATTGCAGCTACATAACCACCCGGGCCACTGCCTATAATAAGAATATCATATTTCATCTGTTATTATTTATATATGAAAATTTGGATTAAAAATAACAAAACAAGCCAATCCATTCAAAAGTTCACCTGTTTTTATTTTAAAAAAAAATCACACATTCATGAACCAAGAGGAAAATCTTCAGGATAACCTCCTAATACATTACTACTTTCGCAATATAAACCATTTTATCAGAATACACTTTTATGGTGTAAATTCCTCCTTTCAACTCTCCCTCAAAAAGTTCAAAAGAGTTCGACCTTATATTGTCGAAGATTCTGACTCTTTTCCCGGTTAAATCAAATAGCTCTGCCTTATCAATATTTTTATCCCCTAGAGAAATTTCACAATGATCATTAAACGGATTTGGGATCACGCGAAGTATAAGATCATCATTTATAATTTGCCTTATCCCGGTGAAGTTTATTAATATTGTATTTGATGGATCTGACAGGCAACCAAAATAATCTGCTATAACATGATACAATCCATCCTTTGAAGGGATTAATTCATTCCCATCCTGTCCATCAATCAAAGTATCGTTTACAAACCACCGGTTAATTCCGTTGTAGGTAGAAATGATTAATGTATCATTCATTAATGAGAGTAAAGGTGCAGATGGAAAGTCATTCACAATAACCGAAACACTATCCTGTAAAGTTTGGTATTTATCTGACAAACTTATAAAATACCAGGTATTATGACCAGGTGATACTTCTATTGAATAGCTTGTAGAATCTAGAAGACTTATATCCTGAGGAATTGAATGCCATAAAAAGTGAACTGTTCCATAGCCCCCGGTATATAAAACTGCCAGATTTACGGTATCATCGCTGCATATTCGTATTTCATCTGACAGGGGGAGAAAATTCAATGTAGGTTTAAGCACCGTAACCTGAATGGTTGAATCCTGCACCGTATAACCATCATCAACATATAATGTATAATCCGTAGTCTGTATCGGAAATGTTTGAACATCAATATGAGTAGTATCCACCATAGATGAATCAAAAGGATTTGCTCTCCATAAGTATTGGTAATGTTGCGAGCCCCCTGTTACAGAAGCAGATAACAGAACTTCCATGCCTATTAATATAGTGTCAGCACTTGAAGAAGGTATAACAATTTGCGGAGTATAATCCCTCACTTCAACGAGAACAGAATCATATACTATGGAATCCCCATCATTTACACTCACAGTATATTTTGTATTCACCTTCGGTTTTACATAGGGATTTGCAATGGTTGAATCCAATAGGCTTGAATCATAAGGCATTGACTTCCATTTATACGCATAGGCTTCCAATCCTCCATCAGCAAAAGCATATAATTGAACACTATCGCCTCTGAATATGGAGCCCGAGGCTGCTGAAGCTTCAACTGACAGCAAAACGGGTTTGCATCTTACTGTAGCATACCATCCACTACGGGCATCAGAAAAATCTGATACAAACCTGAAAGTAAGTGCTCCCTCATCATTATATCCGGTAACCGTTCCTGGTGAACTGGTGCCTGTAAATGGACTTCCAGTAATCTGAGGGCCATCCATGCTTGAACTATCGTAAATATACAGGTAATCGTACCCGCTTTCCGTATTGAATTCATGAAACTCGACAGATATCCTGTACCCTTCTGAGGCCGGTATAAAAACTAAAGTCTGATTTTGATTGTTGGAATAATTGCTATTTGGCCCCCCATTATCAAAATAATATCCATCACATATCACAAGGGTATCTGTAGAATGCAAAATAACTTCAGGGCCGGTTGTAAAAGACCAGACTTCACATCCGGTCGCAAATCCGGCATGATTAGACGGTATAACTTTCCAGTAATAGGTAGTATAAGGTTTCAGCATACCGGGCAGATTCAATGAGCAGTCTGACGTACTATCAAGAAAAGTCATTAATGTACCTGATGTATCAAAGTAAACGTAATACTGAAGTGCCCCTGGTGAAAAATCCCATTCTAGTTTTACCATTGGAATAACCTGAGAAGTATCTTTTGCAGGATATTTTAAACTGGCACATTCCGGAACCACTGTTGGATCAATACAGGTAATATTTGCTTCCCATCCGGGCCTCATAACACCTCCGTCTGAATTAAACCTGAATGTAAGGCTTCCCTCTGCATTATCAGCAACCAAATAACCGGGTCCATTAGTAGAATTAAACGGACTACCTTCAATTTGAGGAGATCCTGTTCCCGATCCGTTATATATGTATAGATAATCATAACCCGATTCCGTTGAAAATTCTGTGAACTCGACTGCTACAGCCTGTCCTGCATAGCATGGATAAATAGTAAATGTCAGGTTTTCATTATTAGTATAGTTGCCGGTTTCTCCGCCTGAATCATAAAATAGCCCCCTGCATGCTACCATTGAACCATTTTTCATTAAATAAACCGGCGTATAATTAGCATTTACGTGTAATGTATCATAGTATACATATTGATTATCTGATCCTCCTGATACAAACAATGGCAGATCAAACACATAATTAGCTGGAACACTTGCCGATACGAGTATATTAAATGTTGCATTCCTTGAATCTCCCTGATTTATATTTACAACGCTATCAATCGTATTTATAATAGTCAGGTATGGTTCATCGGATACCAGAGTGGCAACAATATTCCCTATCGGGCTGTTTCCTGTATTACTAATAGTAATATTAAGGGAAACCTCTTCTCCCGGATCGATCACACCATCAAGGTTCCCATTAAGTGAATCGTTAATTGTAAATCCTGTGTAAGAAATAACAGGGGCGTATAAAATCTTCGTGAAATCCGAGCTCCAAATGCTGTCACCGTCTGTTGCTTTAAAATGGAAGGTTGCTTTATGTTGATCTGGTAATAAGTTACTTATATAGAACATAAATCCGTTTTCAACATGCACAACATCCAATCCATCAGTGGTATCAATAAGTCCAAAATTTTCTATTGAATCAATAGTTAATATATACGGATCACTGGTAGTAATGGTGACTTCTACATCGCCTGAAGCAGGTTGTTTACCCAAATTAATAAGGGTAACGTCGAGCATAATCGATTCCTGATATTCAGCAAGCGCATTAGCATTACCACCTAACGTATCATCTACTTCAAAGGACTTTAGGTGAATATAGGGTCCTTCGGGATTAATAACAGGAATTGAATCAAAATAGGGTTGATATTGAGCTTTAGTAACAGTAACCATAACTTCCGATATATCAAAAGTATCAATCACCGGAATATTCACATTACCCGATGAATCAACAAATGCAGCTCCAAGCAAGAGAGTATCACTACTTATGCCAACATAAGAACCCGGCAATGCAGAGATTTCGAACCAACTAGCACCTTCAGGAAAATATTCAAGATGATTTACAGTATTTTGCAGTCCCTGCTTAAAATAAGGAGCTAATGAAGGGTCTCCAAGTAAGTTATAGCCCTGCCAATAGTATTCAGGACTGGATTCGCCGGGATAGTTCTGTACATCCGCTTCTGTAACAGCAAGGTTGCCAACAAACATCAGAGCACCCGCAGATACATAATCGCTGGTAAAAGATGCATCATAAGCCCCCATAGTAGTTTCGCTGTATAGCGGAGTAGTGCCATCTCCAACAAAAGGGAAAGCCCCTACCGACCAGAACACATCTTCATCCCAATAAGATTCGGGAGCTGATCCAATATAAACAACACCTCCTTTTTGAGAAGCACGTATCCATTTTTCCCCAAAACATTCAGAATATCCAAAATTCCCGGACAGACAACAATTACCTACAACAAAAGGATATTTATTGTAATTTGTAAGGTTCCCTACATTCGTAGTACTAAAAGATGGGTTTGACCAGCTTGTTGAGGATCCGTGAGCAGTATAGTTAATAAATCCTATCCCGGTATCGATGGTTGAATAACAATCTGTATATGTGCTTTCATAAAAATACAGGGTATCAAAGCCATTGGCCGTATTAAAGTAATTATCCCGGGCATAGCGGATACTTGGCCTTCCATGACTTGGATTGTATGTTGCGTCAACCCCTGCAATTAAGGTTACCCTGTCAAGATATTCTGGTTGATCAAACTGGTATTTCTCATAGTATAAGGTTTTTTCTATAATAGCAGATAGCTGGCTGGTATTTACTACTGAAAAACGTCCATAATATATATCCGGGAAATAATCACCATCAACACTTGCATAATACAGATCAGTGTATAATCCTGTACGTGATCCTACAAATGCCGGTACCTGTTGTATATCTCCTACAATGAGCAGGTAAGTTGGTATCTGATCAAATCCTGTACCTGTGGCATTATTGTAATGGTCTTGTATCCATGCTTGAATTGCTGTAGTGGTTGTTCCAATTGAATTCAGATATCCCTGGATAACCTGATATCCTTGTTGCGTTTTCCATCGAATAAATGGTTGCAGCGCATTACTGAAACTATCAGGCGCTACAATGAGATATTTTACAGGATATTTTGTCAGGTCCGGATGTTCTGGATAACCAGACACTTGCATAATCTTACTAAATATTGGTGTAAACAGGCTGGCAGACTGCAAGCCTTTAACAATTGGCTTTTTTATTGTGTTCTTATCTGTAAAATTAATATTTACTTCTATATCATTAAAAATCTTTACTAATCCATGTTGCGGATCATACTGCATAGGTTCCACCGTAAGTCTTGCTATCTGAATCCCCCTCATCTTGCCAAGAATTTCCAATTTCACTATCGGTTTATTTCCAATATTACTCCTATAAGCTTTATCATTGCATACAAAACCTGTATCCATGGGTATAACTTTTGGTTTGGATGGTTGAACAGGAAATATTTGCCCATCAATACCCTTATTTTCCAAATATAGAATCTGTGAATAGAATTTGACTATTTTCACCTCTGCATCAGCACCTTCAGGTATCTCAATTAATTTCTTAAATGCAGGCAATTCCGGTGCGCCAATCTCACCATTACTATATAATCCCGGTGCAGTTATTCTTTGAAATTCCTGCTTATTTTTTGTTATTGAATTCAGGACAATGGAATCCAGCTTGAATGTTGCCACCACACAATCCCCATTATCGAAAGAAGTAAAACGATTCTTCTCATTCGAATGCAAAGGTATTTTTACCATTTGTGAATAAATGAGAAGGTTAAAAACAAATAATAATGATACAAGGATGCAAATCCTTTTCATGTTCAAAATATTGAGATGCAGATATAATCAATACGCAACAATATAACAAAAGTTATATTTCTCTTGTTTAACGTACCTGTAAAATTACGAAAGTTTATCTATTTTCACACCAATTACCAGTTGGTCGTCCACTTGTCCATATTGCCCAATAGTCATCCACTCTTCAATATTATCATTCAGCATCTTCCTTTGTTCTTCCATCGGGAAATTTTGTATTTTTAAAATGTATTCCTTAAATGCCTTTGACATGAATTTTTTCCCTTTCTCACCGCCAAACTGATCCACATAACCATCGGAAAAAATATAGAAAGAATGGCCCACTTCGATATCAATCTCAATACTGCTGAATGATATGTCAATGGACGAAGATATGCCAATAGGCATCTTATCTGCACTTATCTGCTTTAATTGATGGGTCTCGCTCCAAACAAGCTCGCGCGGTAATTCTTCAGGCCTGTTCATCTTTTCTTCTTCCGTAAGAGGACGAACCCAATAAAGTGGATTATTCGCTCCGGCATACTCCAATTTTTTATTTGTTTTATCTATAACTATTAAGGCAAGATCCATACCATCCTTTTGTTCTCCAATTTTACCTTCCTGTTTGAGTGCATCCACAACATGCGCCCTCAGTTGGTTAAGTATCTCAGCAGGTTTTAAGGTCCCCGTTCGTGAAACAATTTCATTTAAGAAAGATATTCCCAACATACTCATAAATGCACCTGGCACTCCATGACCTGTACAATCAGCAGCAACAATATACAACTTACCATGTTCCTGTGATATCCAGTAGAAATCACCACTTACTATATCTCTGGGTCGGAACAGCACAAAATGATCAAAAAAGTCTTCAGTATATACTTTTTCTGAAGGCAACAAGGCTTGTTGTATACGACTGGCGTAATGAATACTATCTTTAATGTCCTTATTCTGGGCAGCAATTTTATCACGTTGGCATTCAATCTCATCTTTTTGTTTTACCACTTCAGCAGTTCGTTCTGCAACAATAGTTTCCAGTCTCTCATTTTCTCTCTTTAACCTTCGGGTATAGTATTTTACTATGACAACTACCAGGAAAATGCCGATAATAACATATATTATATAAGCCAGTATGGTCCTGTACCATGGGGGTAAAATCGTAAACTCATAAGTACCAATAGTACTCTCAACTTCATACACATTTTTAGCTTTTACCTGGAAAACATACGTTCCTTCATTCAGGTTTGTATAGGGTGCTTTGGTTTCCCTTGACCATTTAGACCATTCTTTATCGAATCCCTCCAATTTATGACTGTATTGTGTCTTCTCCTCTTGTGTGAAAAAAGGAGCTGCAAATTCGAAGGTTATCGAATTGTATTTGTAAGGAAGAGTGAATATTAATTCTTCCGGTTGTGTAAGTGATATTTTACTAATATTGCCATTCTCATCCTTTTTATAATTTGTTCCGTTGAAAAGAACTGAATCTTCGTCAACTATCACTTTTCTAACCAGACAGTTAAACCTTACAGAGTCGAGTACATTATTTTTGCCTCCTTTACATTGTCTATATGCAGCTTTTATATCAAAACAATATAACTCATCTGATAATCCAATCCATATAAGGCTATCCTTATCAAAATAGAATGCTTCAGCCTGATTATTTGGAAGTATTTTAAAAAAAATATTTAACCATTCATAATCAACACTATCCGAAACATCTTCCAACCTTACATACCATCTGTTATCTTTCTCAAACGAAAATAAATATTTTTCATCATATGAAGTATGCTTATAAATTTTTGTTAATTCCTTGTTGTAAATGTCTCCAAAGACATCATAATGCAGGAATGAATCAGAAGCTATATCATATTTTAAAAATCCCAGATTTGTCCGGGCAACAATATTATTCTTGTAATAAAACAATTTTGGATCTTCTTTTATTGGGACGCCTTTCTCCTGTCCATATCTGCTAATAGTATAATCCTGTTCACTTTTAGAGAGTTTAAAGATACCATCAACATCTGATGACAACCAGATTTCACCATTTGGATCTTCCAGAATATCTTCAATTGAATAATTAAATGGAGCAACCCATTTTACCTGCCACATATTATTTTCATAAGTGTAAACCGCTAACCCTTCTGAATGTCCAATAAAAAATGTAGCCGGATTTAACTTTGAATTAAGTATACAACGGGCAAGGAATAGATATCCTTTCCCGTCAATACGTGTAAAATCTTGTGTATCTCTGATAATATAAACACCTCCCTGTGTTGCAACGATTAAATTTTCTTTCCCGTTAAAAGATTTAAATTTTTTGAAAGACCAGCTTTGATGGTCAAAATCTTTAATTTGGACAAATTTGGGAAAACCATTTACATAATCTAAATAGAAAACGCCAATATCCGTGGCTATATAAATTCTATCATCAAACCTTATTACATCGTTAATCCCTGCCGTAAGATCAGATTCTTTTGCAAATCCTTTAATTGGATTATTTATGTCTATTTTACTTATACCCATTGACAATGTGGTCCATAGCAACGGTAATACATTTGCATGGTATTCATCATAAAATGAAGTTATTATCTGATTCTGTATACCATTCGCTTCATTGATTATATTTTCAATTTCAAGATCCTGGTTCAAGATTATGCATCCCTTTTGAAAAGATCCTAGTGCATATTGTTCGTCAGATATTTGAATTCCATCATATAATTGACAATCAACAAAAATATTATTTGTTTGGGTATTTAATTCAGTACATCCTCCGGTTATTGGATCAAATAAAAACAAACCATTTGAAAATGTACATACCAACATTTTATCTTTGAAGGGGAGCATTGAAAATACCGGCATTTTTGAAAAAAACTCTGATCCTTTAACTAAAACCAAAGAATCCTCTACTAATTCATACAACCCATCTTTAATATGATTTATATAAAAGTGATCATTCACAATATAACTAAAGAAGAAATTATCCATCTCCTGTCCAAGTTCCTTAATCCATATAAGTGAATCCTCCTTAAACTTATAAAGCTTTTCAATGGAATTGAAATAAATACATCCTTTAAAGAAATGAGCTTTAAAAACATCCGCATTGGTTTTTTGGGCAGAATCCAAATCTAGTGAAAGGGAAACATATTTTAATTCCCCTCCTGCATCCGGTTTTAAATACCCGAATTCTCCCAAACCCCCTACATAAACCTTCCCATTATCATCAATTGCAAATGAGCGAACAATTGAATTGAACACAGGTATCTTACGCCAATTCACTCCATCGTATTCCAATACCCCATCATCTGTATTCCCAAAATACATTACCCCCCTTTTATCCTGAATCACAGACCAGTTTTGCTCTGATGCCCCATATTCTTCCTTTGTGTAATTCCTTATAAATGGAATACCATTCTTATTCACCTGGGCAAAGCAAGTATTTGATAAAAGAAAAGATAAGATAATACAAACTACCCTGTAATTCATTCCAATTTGAGATCAATAAAAAAAGGCAAAATAAATTATTTTGCCTTCTAAAATACAATTTTTTATTCTTATCATTCTACATTAATGAATACTTTTTGAGAATAAATCTGGTCTCCTACATATAATTTAATTATGTATTCATTTGTCAACCATGGAACCTGGATGGTATTTATTGAAACCGGATTAAGTTGAGCCTCAATAACAGCCTGTCCCAATAAATTATAAACCACGGCTCTTGCTTCAAATGCAGAAGGCATATTATTCTGGATATATATTATATCCTTATAAGAGTAAATGTATATTTTCAATGATTCCTGCTCTTCCATCCCAACTCCATCTGCAATAAGTATTACTCCGGAACTTGCTATCAATGGGTCACCTGTATGATCATCTACTTCACTTGCATTAATAGTAAGAGTAACATCAGTAATATTTACTGCGTAATCTTCGGTTCGGTTTCCTGAAAGTGCCAGTGTAGCTTCAGTTGAATTAATCCTTGTAACAGTACCTTTTGTAACACCAACAGGAAGGTTACTTAGCGTCCAGTTATCCGGATTAAGCGTCCCAATAAAAGTTCCTCCAGCTAAGGTAACTGTTATTATTTCGCCATCTTCAGCCCCTTCATGTATTTCCCCGTCATCAGCCATAGTTATACTCTCTATATCATCAGTAGCTTCTATTAACAGGGAATTACTTGTAAGCATTACTCCTTTTGACAACTCCGAAGCTGCAATGGATAATCCTGTATTAAAGTTGTTATCAAAGTCGGTCCCGTCAAATGAAAGTTCTATTGTTGCATGTGCAGTATCAACATAATTAATACCGTTAATGCTCAACCCATTAGGAGCATTTTGAATAGTAATATTCGCAATTTCCAGAGTTGGATCAACAAATGTTTCCTCAACCAGTTGAATATCTACTATTGCTCCATCCAGATTTTCCTCAGTAAGTCCGGCATGTGTAATAACAAGTGACTCCGTTTCAATAACCGCTGTTATTGTGAGCGTATTACTCATTATACTCTTACCAGATGATAATTCCAATCCGGAAATTAATATTGCAAAATCAGGTATATCTGTATCAAAATCCACCCCCCCAAAAGTGAGAGTAATAGTTGCACTTGTACTACTATTGTATTGTACTAAATCTACAAATGTACCGGCAGGAGCATTCACAAGTGAGAAATTTGCAGGCGAAAGGCTTGCATCTGCAAAAATATCATTTACTAATTCCAATTCAATCTGGGCTCCATCGAGATTACTCTCAGTTAATCCGCTATGGGAAATAATCGCACTCTGACTTTCCTGCATAGCATAAATTGTTGTGTCATTTGAAGTTATATCTCCCATACTTACTAACTCTTCACCTTGAATAGTAACACTAAAGTCAGTAATATCAATATCGAAATCGGATCCATCAAAAGCTAATCCCAATAAGGCATTGGTTGAACTCACCCATGACACATATTCCACACTTGATCCGGCAGGTGCGTTGTTTAAACTAAAGTAAACCGGATTTAGAGTTCCATCTACAAACTGGTCATTCTCTAAAGTAATTAAAATGGTCGCAGTATCCAGATTATTTTCATTTAAGGAATCTACATTATAAGATTGGATAGACGCTGATTCGATAGTAGCAGTAAATTCTATACCTGTTGAAACAGAAAGATCATACCCCGATAAGTCATCTATCTGACTTTCGGCTATGGTTAATGTGGCATTACTGATATCCAAATCGTAATCCAGAGTCCTTGTACCTTCCAAAATAATAGTAGCACTTGTCCTGTCATTTAATATCACGGTATCTATTGAAACACCTGCAGGCATATAGTCCAATGTCCATTCACCCTCATCAGGTATTGAAACAAATGTGCCTCCGGAAAGGAGAACTTCTATCTGCTCTCCATCCTCATATCCTTCCAAAATGCTTCCATCATCATACATCATCAGACTTTCTCCATCGTCATCGGCGTTGAAAGTAACACCGGTTGATGCGCTTAAAAATCCACTATTGTCATAAAACTCAGTTGGTTCAACAGTAAGAACAGGTTGAATATTCTGGTCATAATCTGTTTCCCGGGTCCCTGCTAAAGTAATCATAACCGTTGTATCTGATATCCTGGTTATATCATCTATTGAAACCCCATCGGGTAATATATCAAAACTCCAGGCGACCGGATTAATTGACAAAGCAAATGTACCCCCATCAATTTCAACAGAGATCTGCTCACCATCTTCGTATAATTCCTCTATTGAACCATCATCACTCATAACCAAAGATTCCGGATCATTTAAGGCATGGATTACAACACCTGAACTATCCACAAGATCTATACCCGTATATTCATCAATCTGATCATCCTCAACTGCAACGCCTATATTTGATATATCTGAATCATAATCAATCAGTCGATTTCCTGATAACAAAATTTGTACATGATTTCCATCCGTTTTAGTCACCGTTTGTTTATATACACCATCCGGTAAGTTTAAAACCGTCCAATTATCAGGATTTATTGATGGGACAAGAGTACCTCCAATAACTTCAACATAAATAACACCCTCACTCTCATGACTTTCATTAATCCCATTATCAGAAATGCTTATTGATTCATCATCAATCACTGCCGTAATTGTAACTGAATTACCTGAAATAATATTTCCAGAAGTATGGTCATCAACTTCGGAGGCTGTTACTGTTAAAGCAATCCCCGTAATACTTACATCAAAATCTGTTGTTCGGTTACCTGAAAGTATGATATGTGCAACAGTCGGACTGGATTTTATAACACTTCCAATAGTAACTCCGGCAGGAAGATTTGATAATGCCCAGTTATTCTTATTTATTGAAGTAGCAAACGTTCCATTTGAAACAGTAGCAATGATAGTGTCCCCGTCTTCAGAACCTTCATAAATACTATTTGATGACAAACTTATCGTTTCCGGGTTGTCTGCAATAGCGATAAAAGTAATTCCGGAATTTCCGATCCCATCTGATGAGCTATTGGCAATCTGGCTGGAATCGATCCGGATAGATGTATTTGTAATATTCGCATCATAATCTTTTATCCTGTTCCCGTTTAAAACAATAGTGATCGAATCATCAGCAACCCTGGTTATGGTACCTTTTGTAACACCTACAGGCAAGTTGCTGAAAACAAAACTATCCGGATTTAATATCGAAATAAACTCTTTTGGGTAGCCTAATGCAACAGATATTACCTCCCCGTTTTCAGAACCTTCCTGAATATCTCCGTCATCGTATAAATGAACAATTAACCCTTCATCCACAGCAGTAAAAACAACACCTGTATTTACACTTAATGCTCCACTTGGAAGATCATCCACCTGATCAGCATTGATTGTTAGCGTTGCATTGGTAATATCTTCATCATAATTCACTGTACGATTCCCTGAAAGCTCAATAGTTGCAGTAATTGAACTTGTTCGGGTTATTGTTCCTTTTGATACACCAACCGGTAAATTCGCCAGAGTCCAGTTTGCAGGATTGATCGGATCAACAAAAGTACCACCAGTAAGTGTCACATCTAATATTGCCCCGTCTTCTGATGCTTCAAGGATAATATCCCTGTTTTCCATTGAAATACTTTCCGGGTCATCATAAGCATCAAATAGGACCCCACTGTTTGCAGAAATAGTAGTACCACCATAATCGTCAACATCCGCACCTGGAATTGAAACGGAAACATTTGTTATATCTGAATCATAATCCACCGACCTGTTTCCAGATAAAACAATAGCAACGGAATCTATTGAAATACGTTGAATAGAACCAACAGAAACACCTTCAGGTAAATTTGAAATCACCCAGCTACCAGTAGTCAGACTTGTGGTAAAAGTTCCTCCTGTAAGTTTTACCCCAATCACTCTTCCATTTTCATTCCCTTCTGTAATAACATTATCCGATAAAGCAATACTTTCAGCATCGTCTGTGGCATCCAACAGCACACCTGTATTTGCCGATACTGAAGAAGATGAATATACAAGTTGGCTACCATCAATTTGAACTGTAACATTAGTAATGTCTGTATCATAATCTCTTGTTCTGTTTCCTGTAAGCTGTATGGTTGCTTTTTTTGTACCGGTCCTTACAACAGAACCTTTACTAACCCCAACGGGTAATTTAGTAACAGTCCAGGCAGACTGTGTAAAAGTTGATACAAAATCATCGTTTGTTAGTGTCACATAAATTTCTCCTGCATCTTCATTCCCTTCTTCAATCATATTATCTGAAAGGGCAATAGAAACACTAAAAGCTGACTGTTCCCCTCCGGTATAACTTGAATAAAAATTACTGACAGTAGCATTTATTTGATTACTTCCTGAATTTACCTGGTTTAATAAAAACCAGTTAGGACTATACCACCGTGCCCCATATATGCTATCTTCGATACCTGCTATATCAGCATCTACATAATTCATGGTAATATCAGCCGAATATGAACTGATATTATATGGTGTAAGTGTCCAGTACCGCGAAAGATAATTCGAAGTGCTTGTATTGCTTGCGTGTTTGCTATCAGACAATCTAACCCCTACATATGCTAAAGCTCCATAAGTACCACTGTTGAAATCAACTGTTACCGGGGAGTACTCAGCTGTGCCCGTATTATCCCCAACCGGATATGTAAAGCTGCTTACCTCTGAAAATCGTTTGATAAACATACCTGTGCTTGTAGCAATGACCATACTTGTAGCAGATGGACTCCCATCAAGTTTGGCCGACGACCCAAGGATCAAATGATAGGTTCCCAGCTGAACCAATCCGTTATTTAACACAAGTGAATCGAAAACATTCGTAGTAACTGCCAGAAGGACCATGTTTGATTTGTCAATAACCAGATCTTCAAAATATGTAGTTCTTGTACCGCCTATTGTTTGTGCCATCGAACCGGTCATCCATACTTCACCAACATCGTTCATATTTTCGAGAACATATCCTGATGTGGCATTATTATACCAATCCCCTTCCAAAATTATCTTCCCATCCAGGTCTATTCTACCGTGAGTGGAGTTATACGTCTGATTGGTATAATCAGCCGTTGCGTCTCCATCAATGTATAATATAGCGCCCTCTGTAATTATAATCTTGGCACCATTATTTCTGACACCTGTCTGGGCAATAATACTAAAAAAGTAACCCGAATAAAAGATTAAGAGGACTATGGTTAAATATATTTTAATACGAATATGTATCATATTTTTTTATTTAATGGTTTTTTTTAGCTCTTCTAATTCCCTTTTCAATTCTTCAATCTCACTTATTTTTTGTTCAAGTTCATCAATCTTTTTCTTTTGTTCCTGAATTACTTCAATTAAAGGAGTAATCAGTTTACTGTATTGCACTGTCTCAACCAGACCATCTTCTCCATAAAAAACAAAATCCGGATTTATTTTCTCAACTTCCTCAGCGATCAAACCATAATGAATTTTTGATCCTCCGTCTTTGTAATTAAAAGTAACCGGACGAAGTTGATAAATCCAATCTGCATTATCTATATCGTTAATGTTATCTTTATATCGGATTGATGAACTCAAATAACCCAGTTTGCCTGTATTATCAATGTATAAATCAATGTTAGTGCTCCCTACAACATCATAATAAACATTTGGCATACGAACCTCACCAATTGTATTTACATACATTCTCACAGTTGAATAGGGAGTACCGTAACTTCCCGTAGTAACAACTAAAGGATAATTTGCAGATGTTATAACGGAACCGGGTTCATATTGAGCTGTCCAATCGTAGGCTGAGTTTAATGCAGTATAGTCTCCTACATTTAATCCTGCCAGGCTGTTTGACCACCAACTGTCTATCATTTTTCGATCATCCCCATTATATATAAATGCTGCACCACCCGAAAATCTTAAAGTATCTCGTACAATAAGGTTTCCATTTATTTTAACCAGATCATTATCAAATTCACCATAAATCAGTGGTGAACTCGTATTGGAAGGATCTATATATAAACGATATGAATTGGTCTCATTACCTCCTGCCATATAACCTAAAAAAATATTAAACGAATTATTTACAAGAGAACCTTGCCGTCCTGCTCCAGTTCCAATTATAGTATTCCCATTACCCCTGTTAGAAATTCCCGCATAATAGCCTAGGCATGTATTACTACTCCCAGTATTATTCATATGTCCGGCACTCATTCCAATCATTGTATTATATGAACCTGTATTGGATGCACCTGCATAAGAACCAAAGAATGAATTAAAATGCCCCCCTGAATTTCCAACTCCGGCTTCTTCTCCTACATATGTATTTTGTATTCCATTCACGTTATTTAACCCGGCTTCCTGGCCAATAAAAACATTTTTACACCCTAATATGTTATTCTTCCCTGATTTATAACCTATAAAAACATTGTATGTACCTGAGGTATCATAAGGATCGGCAACCGGTTCAGGGTTGGGTTGGCCATTTCCGGTATTACTATATCCAGACTGATAACCCATAAAAACATTATATTTCCCAAGGAAATTTTGAATACCTGACTGGTGTCCAATAAAACTATTTATTGTATTGATCTTGATATATTGCGCCGGCTCTGTGCTTTTGATATCTTTTGCGCCAAAACCGCCATCTCCGTCAGTGTATACCCGAGTACTGTCTGATCTTACAGATAAATAATCCAAGGCTCCTTTCCCTGTAGACACTTTTGCAACTGCAAATCCGGCTTTCCCCCCTTTTTTATTGCTCTCATCAATATAAATCCTTACACTGTCAGGAGTTACCCTTAAATATTCCTCTCCTGCTTTCCCGGTAGAAACCTTTGCTACGGCAAACCCGGCTTTACCGCCTTTACCCTGCTCATCTACATATACTCTGACTCCTTCATTATATACACCAAACATTACCTGTCCGTATTTATTTTTAACCTCAAATATCGGATCTTCATCTCCACCGCTTGCATCTCCTTTAATCTCCAACTTACCTCCGGGATTAATAACCCCAATACCCACATTATCACTTGTATCTGTCAAATAGACACTATTGCCATTAATACTCCAGAAACCACTGGCATTGGTTTTATCAGGCACGTCCTCAATATAATCGTAACCTGAAAAACTCTGTGTGCGAGAAAATGCCCATCCTTCGGCGTATGATTCAGTCATTCCTGCCTGTGTTTGCATAAATATTGAAACGGTAAGTTTTGGGTAATCAACTGTTTCTGTTGTATCTCCAATAATCAAAGCCACATTATTAGTAGAAGTATTTCGGGCCAGTCGAACGGGTACCTTTAATGATCCCAGATTGATTAATCCCTGGTTATGAAATCCCGTAGAGGTACAATACGACCCGACTGTAATATCAAACGGGCCCGTGTTATGATAAAAATACCCTTCGATCCTGATCCTGAACATACAATTGCTGGCCATAGGTTGGGATGTATTTAATACAAATGCCCCCGTACCAGTATTTGCACTATAACTTGCCAGGTTTCTATATACCTTACATGTGCTACTTCCTTCAATTATAAGGTTATCCCCCATCTTTATCTGCCCTTGGTCATTCACAGTAAATACCGCTGTTCCATTATCCTGTATTACAAAATCACCCGTGCCGTTCAAATTAAAATTCATATTATAATTGCCCTGGCTTACAGTAGTTGTTTGAGTCAATGTTCCTCCAAAAATTACATTTCCTCCACTCTCCGTAAGGCCATTTCCAAAATCATAGGTTGAACTACTGCTTATCATCTCCCAGTTTGTTCCATTCCAAAAATAAAAGCCTGGAGTGGAATAGGTTCCACTGGTAGATGTATTCCACACCATTAAACCTAGAGGTTTAGGATCAGAAATAGGACTGGTGGTATTAACTAAAGCCACCCGTGGAACAAGCAATCCTTTAGTTTCTGACTTTACATCAAGCATTGCTTTATTATCTGGAGTATATTTGTCATCATCTGTGATGGTAATATTTTGGGCAAATAAATTTCCTCCAGTATAAAAAATGCTGATTACTACAATGAGTATAACCCTAATTTGAATTCTTTTACACATTTATTGTTTATTTATTAATTTATAAAGTTCTTCTACTTTTTGATTTAAATCCTGAATAGATTGTTTAAGTTCTTCATTCTCTTCAGAGATGTTCTTATTTTGTTCTTCCAGTTTATTTATTCTATTATTCTGATCTTGTAGTGCTTTTAGCATGGGAGAAATAAGTTTGGGATATGCAACTGTTTCAATTTCTCCATCTTTATTCAATAATACTAAATTCTTATTAATTTCATTTACTTCTTCCGCAATAAGCCCATATTGTAATTCATTTGTTTCGTCAGCTTTATAGTTAAATGATACAGGATTTAGGTCATATAACCAATCAATATCCTTGATTGAATCAATATTTTTCTTATATCTGACAGAAGATGAGCTATACCCTATTAAACCATTTGTTGTATTTATAGTTAACCATGTTGAACTTGTCAGATTTGCTATATTTGGCATATATATAGAACCTGTGGATTTGTCAATTCTTAAATGGGGACCATAAATTAATGCTCCGCTTTTGCCATAGATTTCCATGAAATCTGTGCTTCCGTCATAATGAATCGACATTCCATCATTATATATACTATCCTCTGCAAAACATAATTGACTACTACCATTTGGATCAAGAGGTAGAATTTCAACTGTTCCTGTTGCCTTGTTAGATTTAATATTAACAGTAGCATAACCATTAGTACCCAACTGTAAAGGTGAGGTATACTCATTAATTAAGTACATACCATTCCATCTGGAATTGGGGTATAAGACATAATTATCTCCTTCCAGTCCTAGAGCACCCACCACTCCGCCTCCATCCTGGCGGATTTCCAGCCTGGGATTATCTCCTTCACCGTTATTATTATTATCGGCATCTAATAATAGTGTTACATCACCTACATGTGTGATTTCAAGATTACATTCTGGTAAAGTAGCTCCAGTACCGATACCCACCAGCCCGGTACCTGTTACAATAAATTTTGTATTTGCATCGGTCAATCCTGTAGTTGGATCTGTTTTTGTTCTTATTCTAAAAGGAATATCATCAGCTTCCCCGTCTCCATCAACTAATAGTACTCTAGATCCTCCTTCATTTATCCTGTTGTCTATATATACATCTCCATTAAATACCAGCGAATCAGTACTGAAATCTCCATAAATTAATGGAGTTACATCATCTGAATTTTCAATATACAACTTATTAGATTCTGCTTCCCAATAACCCGCTTTGTAACCAAGAAAAACACTTCCATTTCTGGCATCTGTTATTGAATTACCTCCTGCTTTCCTGCCTATAATAACATTTTGAGAAGCATGCCAACTTCTGCTAGCTGTGGAATCACCAATAATAACATTTTCAGATCCATCGATTCCCCATACCAATGCATATGCTCCCAAAATGGTATTATTACCTCCATTAGTATATGTACCTGACATTTGACCAATATACGTATTTTGAACAGCACCACCGGTATTTGAACCTGTTTGTGTTCCAATATAAATATTTCCTGTTCCTGTTGTAAGATCACCTGCCATTGCTCCAATGCATATATTGTTACCGCCAGTTACTATGCCTTTTCCAGCACCATCACCTATACAAATATTGTTACCTCCATTACCCAGATTATAACCTGCATTATTACCTATACAAATATTATTAAATCCATAACTATTTGAATAACCTGATTGGTATCCCAAAAAAATATTATTGCTTCCCTCAAATGAAAGGCCATGAGTACCTATTGTATTTAAACCTGCTTCATAACCTATAAAAGTATTATACTTTCCGTCAATAAGATTAGCTCCTGTATAATGTCCTATTAAATAGTTCTCAGGTGTAAGGTCCACAAACCTTCCTTCCGAGCCAGCAGCAATATTATCTACTGCAAATCCTCCGTCTCCATTAACATATACGCGGGTACTATCGGATGTTACAGATAAAAAGTCTTCATAACTTTTGCCTGTCGAAACTTTTGCAACAGCAAATCCAGCTTTACCTCCTTTTCCTGTATTTTCATCTATGTATATCCTTACGCTATCCGGTGTAACACGCATATATTCTTCACCCGCTTTTCCAGTAGAAACTTTTGCAACTGCAAATCCGGCTTTCCCTCCTTTTCCTATGTCCTCATTGATGTATATCCTGACACTATCGGGTGTCACCCTCAGATATTCTTCAATAGCTTTACCTGTTGAGACCTTAGCAACTGCAAATCCCGCCTTTCCTCCTTTACTTTCTTCATTTACAAAAACTCTAACCCCTTCATTATATACACCAAACATTACCTGTCCGTATTTATTCTTAACCTCAAATATCGGATCTTCATCTCCACCACTTACATCCCCTTTAATCTCGAGTTTACTACCGGGATTTATTACTCCAATTCCCAGATTTTCAGTGGTATCAGTAAGATAAACACTATTCCCATTATGGGTCCAGAAATCATAGGATGTACTACCTCCGATCATCTCCCAGTTTGAACCATTCCAAAAATAAAAACCCGGAATGGGATATAACCCACTGGTTGAAGTATTCCAGACCAGCAAGCCTACAGGTATTGTGCCTGAAATTGGGCTTGTAGTGCTAATTAAAGCAACACGGGGAACCAGCATACCTTTGTCTACTGATTTTACATCCAGCATTGCATTCTCATCGGGACTGTAACCATCATCATCAGTAATTGTTACATTTTGAGCATTTGCAGGCATTTCTGATAAAAATACAATAATACCCAATATCATAATACTTACAAAACGAATAAAAAATAGCCTTTTCATAATGTCTTATTTAATATTTGTTTAAATCACGCTTATTTTAATCTAATTGATTACATAATTTACTCATCTTATAAATAATGTAATATACATTACTTATAGCCATAATCTACAATTAGATACAAACCATTACAAGATTTTTAATTATGCTTTGTTCTCCCTTATAATAAATTTACAATTTATATTCAATAAACGCAATTAATCACGAATGTTTTTCCCAAAAAACCAATATAAATCCTTTACAAACTTACCCTATCTCCAACACGTTTCAATGCAACAAAGTTTATCCAGATTTTATCCCCAACTCAAATTCGAATATAGCTATTATTTTTATAAGTAGGAATTAAATTTATATGAATTAACAAAAATAATTGATGAATGTCATATTTCATATGACGAAGATTAACAAAAAAAACAGATTATCATTATCCTTTTAAGTACTTCTGAATTAATTCATTAAATACTCTTTCGGGATTTACTTTACCTTCCATAACTAACGTTTCCAATGTTACCAACTCCCTCCTAACCCGCTCATCATGCAAAAAACGTTCCCGGAAAGTGTTATAGATAGCTTCATTCATCCAGTCTTTTAACTGGACACTACGCCTGGACTGGAAGTATCCTGATTTTTCAGCCATAGCTAAATATTCAAGTATCGTATCCCAGACCTCAGCTATTCCCATTTCCTTATATGCCGAGCAGGTCATTGCCCTGGTTATCCAACCTGACTCACCGGGTGGAAAAAGGTGTAGTGCATTTGTGTACTCAGCTTTTGCCCTATCTGCCCTTTTTACATTATCCCCATCTGCTTTGGTTATTACAAGTGCATCAGCCATTTCCATTATTCCCCTTTTAATACCCTGCAATTCGTCGCCGGCACCTGCTAACATGAGGAGCAGGAAAAAATCAACCATAGAGTGTACCATGGTTTCAGACTGTCCCACACCTACTGTCTCAACAAAAATAGTATCAAAACCGGCTGCTTCACAAAGAATGATCGTTTCACGGGTTTTTAAAGCTACCCCGCCCAGTGTACCTGCCGAAGGGGATGGCCTGATATATGCATGAGGATGAGCTGATAAAAACTCCATACGGGTTTTGTCTCCTAAAATACTTCCCTTCGACTTACTGCTGCTGGGATCTATTGCTAAAATGGCCAGTTTTCTTTTTTTATTTTGTATGAGATATTTACCTAACGCTTCTATAAATGTACTTTTCCCAACACCCGGAACACCTGTAATGCCTATTCTTAATGATTTTCCAGAATAAGGCAATAATCCTTCCACTATATCACGAGCTATTTCCTGGTGACCTGGAAGTGAACTTTCAAGCAGGGTAATTGCCTTACTTAATATCGAGATATTTGACTTGCGAATTCCTTCAATATAATAAACCTTTGAATTTTCTTCCTTTTTACGGCTTTTTAAGAATCTTTCAACCGAGGAAGGATCTGTGGATGAAGGCTGCTGAATCCCGTCATTGACCTGTAAGGCACTCTTTTTCATTATTCCTGTATGGTTATTTCTGTTCGGTCACCGGGACTTCAACAACTCCCTTAAGCGTTAAAGTATAAACAGGTTTTACAGGATCATTAACAATCACTGTTATGGTCTTTGTCTGACTACCCTTACGTCCCCTTGTATTAAAAATCGCCTTTATATTGCTTGATTCACCTGGTTTTATTACGCTTGTAGCAGGCTTAACAGCTGTGCAACCACAACTTGCTTTGACATTTCGGATAATTAAATCTGATTTCCCGGTATTTGTAAATTCAAACAAATGTTCGACTGATTCCCCCTGCTTTATGGATCCAAAGTCAAAAGCTGTGGATTCAAACTCAATATGAGCTGCTTTTGCTTTTTCTTCCGGAGTTAATTTGGAAAAATCTTCCTCGATTTTGGCACTTACCGTTAACAGGCTTTTGGGATCCTTCTTTCCATTAACAATAACATTCAAACGAAGATAACTATGCCCCCAGGTTGGATTTTTTGAAGCATCCATCGTAAATGCAATAGTCCCTTTTTCCTGTGGTTTTACTATTTGAGGTTTATATTCTACAGATATATAGCCGGGAACATTTGATACTTCAACACTAACCAAAGTGTCAGAACTATTTATATACTCAACCTCTTTTGTGATTACCTGGTCTTTATAAACAATTCCAAACCCAACACTGTTTGTGTTAAATCCCAAACCTCCTATATTAAAACGGTAAATATCCTCTATCGTTTGAACCTTTGGTTCAACATTCCCAGTAATGATAAGACGGGTAACAGGTTCAATAGCATTACTCGTAACCGTAATGCTTTTATTGAAATTACCGGGCCTGTGCAAAGGATTATACGTCGCACTTACAAATCCCTTTTCTCCCGGTTTTACAGGTACCTTCGTCCAATCTGGAGTAGTGCAACCACAAGAAGCTTTTACTCCCTGAATAATAAGTGGAGAAGCACCTGTATTCGTAAACTCAAATTTATGGGTTACAGTACCTCCCTCTTCTTTTATTTTGCCAAAATCATGGGACAACTCATTAAAAGAAATATTTGGACTATTTTGTTGAGCCCATATATTAAATGACAAACCAAAAAACAAAATCGTAATAATTCTCTTCATAACTTTTTTTTTAATGAAATATTACAAAAATAACAATCTAAATACGAATAATAAAAAAAGTCTGTATTTTTCGAATCTGCAAAATTGGATCAAAATTTGCAGAGATTCTCGTATTTTTATGAATAATATGGGATTTTGCCTTTATATCAATGGTTCTAACCAATTAATTTTTAATTTTACCATTTAATACATAAATGTTGGTGAGCTGTAAAAAAAATATCATTCTGGCCTTCTTCATACTTCTTACTGCTTCTGGTTTCGGACAATTTTATAATGGCCACCAGATGATTTTTGGCAAGAACCGGGTGCAATACAACGATTTTTATTGGACCTACTACAGATATGAACGCTTTGATGCCTACTTTAACCAGGAGGGAATGAACCTGGCCCAATATACCTCAGACATTGTTCAGAAAGAACTTATTGATATTGAGCGTTTCTTTGATTATTCATTAGAAAAAAGACTAATTCTCATCGTTTTCAACAAAATGTCCGACTACAGGCAAAGCAATATAGGTCTGGTAACCGGAAAAGATGAATATAATACGGGTGGTGTAACCAAAATTATTAATAATAAAGTATTCATTTATTTTGAAGGTGATCATGAAAAATTCAGGATCCAGATACGTGCTGCTATTGCAGAAGTTGTGATAAATGAAATGTTATACGGTAATAGTTTAACAGCCAACGTAGCAAACTCAACTTTAATTAATTTGCCTGAATGGTATATTAAAGGACTTGTTTCTTATGTGGCTAGTGATTGGAGCCTGGAAATAGAAAATTATGTAAAAGATGGCATCCTTTCAAAAAATTATGAAAAGATAAACCGTTTAACAGGCAAAGATGCCATGTATGCAGGACACTCATTCTGGAAATACATTGCCGAAACCTATGGTGAACAAATAATTCCAAACATAATCTATATAACAAGGATAAATAAAAACTCAAATAGCGGGTTTCTTTATGTATTGGGGCAACCCATAAAAAACTTATCATATGACTGGTTGGGATACTATATTAACGAATATACTGCTGATGCCGAAAAAAGAAAGGAACCAGACAAAAACAATAAAATACTGAAAAGAACCAAGAAAAAACGCGTATATCAACAATTAAAAATTTCACCCGGAGGTGATTATATTGCTTTTACCACAAATGAATCAGGGCAATACAAAATATGGTTATATGATACCCGTACGCAAAAAGTTAAAAAACTACTGAAGAAAGAACATAAGATAGACCAGATAACTGACTATTCGTATCCGGTGCTGGCATGGCATCCCAGCGGACGGCTTCTCACATTCATTACAGAAGAAGAAGGAATGCTCCGCTTCTATATTTACACACTGGAAACCAAAACATTACAATACAGAACTTTCCTGTATTATGAAAAAATTCTTAGTTATTCCTATTCGCAAGATGGGTTGAAACTTGTTATTTCAGGGACAAAATGGGGAAAAACGGATATTTATATACATCATCTGGCTTCAGGCACAAATGAACAAATAACGAATGATATCGCTGATGACCTGGATCCAAAATTTATTGATAATGGAGCAAAGATACTATTTAGCTCAAACCGTACAAGCGATTCATTAGATCAGAACAACACAAAAATCCGTCTGGCACCCTCACATGATCTTTATATTTATGATTACAAAACAAAAAGTAAAACCCTGACCCGTATCACAGACTATGATTACACCAATCAGACATCTCCTTCCCAAATATCATATGGATTGTTTAGTACACTTGATGATAAAAATGGCATTGTGAACATAAGTTTATTACAACTTGACTCGAGTATAAGTAATATCGACACCACTATCCATTATCGTTATAGTACCAATTCTTACCCGGTTACTAACTTTACAAGGAATATTCAGGAAATGAGTTATGATAAATCCAGTTCACAAATCGGGGAATTAATGCTTTATAAAGGAAGACAGAACCTGTATAGTGAACCTCTTGATCTTTCTATGATAATTAAAAATTCCAATAAAAAACCTTTGGAAAAGACTAAATTCAGGGATGAGCTAACGCAAAAGATGATAATGAAAGATAGCATGGATCAGGTAACGAAACAAGATATTCCGTTCAGCAAACTTCAGGATAACTTCCTGGTTGTTAATGGATTTGAAGACACACTTTATCTTGATAACAACTTCATTGATATCAATAACTACGTATTTGAAAAGGAAAAAATCAACTATTACAATGAAAAATTCAGTGAATATAGCATTAATATAACCCTTGAGGATACAAGCCTGTCTGAATATCCCGATCCCAGAATTTATGAAACTGTGTTTTATACCAATTATGTTGTAAACCAGGTTGATTTCAGCTTCTTAAATAATTCCTACCAAGCATTTACCGGAGGTGCCGTGTATTATAATCCCGGCCTCAATCTACTCTTTAAATTAGGGGCAAACGATCTGTTCGAAGATTACAAAATTATTGGCGGAGTCAGGTTTTCAAGTGACTTTGAAAGCAATGAATACCTGATAAGCATTGAAAACCTGAAAGACCGGCTTGATAAGCAAGTATTGTTTCACAGGCAGGTTTTTAAAAGTTATATCGAAGATATCTTAACGATTAAATTACTTAAAACACATACACATGAAATAATGTATGTTTTAAAATACCCCTTTAATCAGGTATCGTCAGTAAAAGGCACATTCAGTTTCCGTCAGGACAGGACTATGTTTTTATCAGCCGACCAATCTGATTTAGGAAGAGATTATCTTTACAAGTTGTGGGGTGGGCTTAAGGTAGAATACATATTTGACAATACGCGCAAGCTGGGCACTAACATTTACGAAGGAACCCGGTACAAAATTTTCGGTGAAGCCTACAAACAAATTAATGAAAGAAACTCCGAGTTATTTGTAGTTGGGGCTGATTTCAGGCATTATACCAAAATACACCGTAACCTAATCCTCGCAAACCGTTTTGCTGCCAGTTCATCATTCGGAACAAGCAGACTGGTTTACTACCTTGGAAGCCTCGACAACTGGATAAACTTATCAAGAAAAGTAAGTACTTTTGATAACAGTGTACCCATTGAAAATAAAAACCGGTATGCATACCAGACATTAGCTACCAACATGCGCGGATTTACCCAAAATATACGTAATGGTAACAACTTCGCCCTTATCAATAATGAGATACGATGGCCTTTTGTGCAGTATTTTGCAAATTATCCAATAAGTTCGGCATTTTGGTCGAATCTTCAGGTAGTAGGTTTTTTTGATGTTGGAACTGCCTGGACAGGCCTGACACCTTATTCAGGTGAAAACTCATACGACACGGATATAATTGAAGATGAGGCTCACACATACAAAGTCACCCTGGATTCAAACCGGGATCCTATAGTTGCCGGGTACGGTTTTGGTGCACGCTCACAATTATTTGGCTATTTCTTACGTCTCGACTGGGCCTGGGGTATTGAAAATCAATACATACTCCCACGTATCTTTTATTTTTCTTTAAGTCTTGATTTCTAATAAAATTATTATGACCGCTTATCAGATAACAGTTTTAATATTCGCCGGTCTTATGGCTGGTTTTGTTGGAGGTACTCTTAGTGTGGGTGGAGGTATTATTATTGTACCTGTTCTGGTGTATATCTTGGGTTTAACCCAGCATCAGGCGCAAGGTACAAGTCTTGCCGTACTACTTTTCCCGATTGGAATTCTGGCAGTAATTAATTATGCAAAAAATGGTTACGTCAATTATAAATTTGCCCTGGTATTGATTCTTACATTCGTTATTGGCAGTTACTTTGGATCCGTTTTCTCCATACATATGCCTGAAAAAGTGCTTAAAAAAATATTTGGAGGACTAATGCTTATCGCAGGTATGCGAATGATTATATTTAGTTAAACATTCCCATGCATAGGTTAAAAGAACGTATCGAAACACTTGCGGAAGAAAATTTTAGCAAGGCAATTGAATATTATCGTCACCTGCATAAACACCCTGAGCTTTCTTTTCAGGAATATAAAACATCCGAATACATCTGCCAGCAGCTTGATCAGCTTCATATCCCATATAAAAAAGGATATGTAAAAACAGGCATTGTAGCTACTATACAATGCAATAATCCTCATAAAAAAGTTATAGCTCTCAGGGCTGATATGGACGCACTACCCGTAAAGGAAGATAATAATTTGCCCTATATTTCACAAAATGAAGGAGTGATGCATGCCTGCGGACATGATATACATATGTCATGCCTCCTGGGTGTAACCAGAGTATTAAGTACTATAAAAGATGAACTTGAAGGCACAATTCTACTTATTTTTCAGCCTGCAGAAGAAAAGCTACCGGGCGGAGCAAAAGCCATGACGGATGACAATGCATTGGAACCGAAACCCGATTACGTAATTGGCCAACACGTAATGACTGAATTACCTACCGGGACAATAGGTTTAAAGTCGGGAAAATACATGGCATCTACAGATGAACTATACCTGACGATTAGCGGGAAAGGCGGGCATGCTGCTATACCGGAAAAATTCACCGACACAATATTGATAGCCTCACAAATTATTGTTACACTTCAGCAAATTGTCAGCCGGAAATCAAAAGCAACCATCCCCAGTGTGCTTTCATTTGGAAAAGTGATAGCGAATGGTGCTACCAACATCATTCCGGATAAGGTAATTGTTGAAGGCACATTCAGAACCATGAATGAAGAATGGCGTAATGAAGCTCTCCAACTAATAGAGAATATTGCCAAATCCACCGCCCAAATGATGGGAGGAGGATGTGAAATTAAAATCGTAAGAGGATACCCTGCACTAATAAAAGATATTGATGCTACCCAAATAGTAAAACAAGCGTTGAATGAATATCTTGGGCAGAGTCATGTTGTAGACCTCGAACCTCAGATGATTGCCGAAGATTTTGCATATTATGCACAAGCATTCCCATCTGTATTTTATCGTCTTGGTATAAGTCAGTCAGGTATTGAGTCAGCGGGTTTACATTCTGCATATTTTAAAGCTGACGAACAAGCTCTCCTTTCAGGTATTGGAGCGATGGCCTATATTACATGCAAATTACTTCTAATTACATAATGAAGTAGGAAAAAAACTTTTTTATTAAGTTCATAAGAGTTAAATTTGCATCTTTCAAATTAAATTTCTAACTAAAATTTATTGCGATGGCTTATAAAATAAGTGATGACTGTACAGCTTGTGGTACATGTATTGATGAGTGCCCGGTTGAGGCTATATCAGAAGGTGATATTTATAAAATTGATCCCGATACTTGTACCGATTGTGGCGCATGTGCAGATGTTTGTCCGGTAGATGCTATTAGCCCGGCATAATAAGTAATTTTGATTTATACAAAGCCCCTTACCCAGGGGCTTTTCTTTTTTAGGGATTATAACCAGACCTTTCCAGAATAAATTGCCCATTATCTAAATTCATCAGTTCCGGTAAAGTTGTTTTCGGATTTTTTTTCATATACGAATCAACTATTCTGTATCCAATCCAAACAGCAGCACGGGCTGGCGATTCAGATGTAAAATCTTTCGTGAATGGTCCTTCGCCGATATATTTATTAATAGTAAAATAATCTGTATTAAACAGCATCTTGTTCTCAACCAGAAAATTCCACATATTGTATTCGTTATTTAAACAAAACTTAAGTTGATCCGATGTAAATCCGGTTACAATGGTATCCGGTTCATTGGGAAGCATTTTTTTTGTAAAATACAGGATCTTCCCTTCATAAATGATATTGTTAAGAACATCATTTACCGTATCGTTAAAAGGGAATTCAGAAATTCCCCATCCTCTCATACAGTCAGCCACCATTCTCTGAGGCACCATTTTATTCATCATATATTGATAAAAGCCTGTCATATAATACAGTTCACATGTACTCCCCATGTACTTGTCAATAGCTACAGCAAGTATGCCACTATCTACCGCAATTGAAGCATGACCTATATCTCTTCCAATAAATGTAAATATAACAGGCACCTCCTTCTCGGGAAAATAGTACTTATAATATCGAAACGCATCTGTAAGCTTATCCTGATAAGGTGAAAAATCCGCATATACTTTCTGGCTTTCATCATATATTTTATTCACCTGAAAATCGGTTAAATACATCCTTAAATATTCAGGATAAGCTTTATTATGAAAATCTCCTATTTTTATGATGGCATAATTAAATATTTCAAAGAAACCGTTATACTCATCATTTAACCTTTCAATATTATTCGCTATGCTATCAAAAGGTATTGAGAAAATATCCTGTTCGAACCTTTCAACTTTCAAATCTACTTCAATTCCTGTTAAATCAACTTTCTCCTCCCTCTTACAATGCATAATAAAAAGGACCATAGCAGCAATAATTACAATACCTGCCAGTTTGTGAATATCTATCCTGTTTTTCAACATAATCAAAATGGTTTTTACACTAAATTTGTATGGTTGGTATGCCATTTTTTATGACACAACAAAAATACTAAACATAGTAAATGAACGTATACAATAAGTATGAAAAGAAAAGATATATATACATAAATTCTTTCATACAATATGAATTAATTATCACTTGAACTTAACGATTTTTTTTTATGAAAAAGTATATTCTGTTATTTATTCTTTCCCTGATCTTTCAAGGCATTTTCTCACAGGGACTTAAAATGGGAGTATTTGCAGATCCACTAATCACCTGGATGGTAACTGATGCCGATAATATTACAAACGACGGAGTAAGAATGGGTGTAAATATTGGCCTTAGCGTTGAGAAGTATTTTGCAGAAAATTATGCTTTCTCTACCGGACTATTCATTTCAAATTGTGGCGGCCGGCTCCAATATTCTGACACAACAACCTTTGAAACAGGGAGTGAACATATAACTATAAATCCCAATTCCATTATAAAATATAAGCTTCAATATATTTCCGTTCCCCTTGGCCTGAAGCTTAAATCAGACGAAATAGGCTATACAACCTTTTACGCCGATCTGGGAATGCTACCACAGGTAAATATAAAAGCTATTGCCGACGGTGATTCTCTCTCAAACGCGAACGTTAGTGATGATATAGCATTTTTTAACCTTAGCTACTATATCGGAGCAGGCATTGAATACTCCCTGGGAGGTAAGACTTCATTAACCACAGGAATAAAATATACGAATGGTTTTCTTGATGTTTCCAGCTTAAATGGCTACAGGGCAACCACTAAATCTGTATCTTTGCGTTTGGGTATTATTTTTTAAATAATGTGTGATGAAAGTAGCCATTGCTCAACTTAATTACCATATAGGTAATTTTGAGGAAAATGTCCAAAAAATAAAATCTGCCATTGACAAAGCAAAATCTCTTGGTGCAAACCTTATAGTTTTCTCGGAACTTTCGGTATGTGGGTATCCTCCCCATGACCTGCTTGAAAGAAAAGATTTTATTGAAAAATGTAATAAAGCCGTTGAAGAAATTACCAAACACTGCCATGGAATAACTGCAATTATTGGAAGTCCGACAATTAACACAAATCCAAAAGGGAAACAATTATTTAATTCAGCTATTGTACTAAAGGATAGCAATATACAAAACACGATAAATAAAACCCTTCTTCCTACATATGACATCTTTGATGAAGAAAGGTACTTTGAATCCAACCATGTATTTGATACAGTATATATTGAGCATACAAGGGTAGCTTTAACAATTTGCGAAGATGTTTGGGAATACCAGCCACATGAAAATGTATTCAACAAAAACCAGCTCTATCTGGCATATCCTCTTGAAAAATTAATAAAGAACGAACCTGAAATAATAATAAATATTGCTGCTTCCCCTTTTGCATACAATAGAAGCGAGGTAAGGAGAAATATTTTTACATCTGCAGCACAGAAATATAAAAAACCTGTAATTTTTGTTAACCAGGTTGGCGCACACACAGAACTTATATTTGACGGGGGTTCTTTGGTTGTTAATGAAGATGGAGCAATAGTTAGAAAGCTGGCTGATTTCGAAGAAGACTTTTGTATTATTGACACAAATGAAATAACTACTGCACAAGAAATAACCATTACCGAAAGTGAACCCTATACCGTATCAAAAATCCATGATGCCCTGGTACTTGGTATTCGTGATTATTTTCAAAAACTAAAATTTAAAAAAGCTGTTTTGGGTTTGTCTGGAGGAATTGACTCTGCCGTAACCCTGGTACTGGCTGCAGAAGCATTGGGTAAAGACAACATGGCTGTTCTCTTACTGCCATCAAAATACTCTTCCGATCATTCGGTTTCAGATGCAGTGAAACTGGCTAAAAACCTTGGGATTGAACAGTATATAATTTCAATTGAAGGAATTGTAGAACGTTTTGATGAAGCTTTAAAGCCCATTTTTAGAGATTTACACCCTGATATAGCTGAAGAAAATATCCAGGCCCGCATACGGGGAAACCTGCTTATGGCATTCTCGAATAAATTCGGGCATATTCTTCTCAATACTTCTAATAAGAGTGAAGCAGCTGTTGGCTATGGAACTTTATATGGAGATATGAGTGGCGGAATATCGGTTTTAGGAGACGTATATAAAACGGATGTTTTTAAACTGGCTCGTTATATAAATACTCATGAAGAAATAATTCCAAACAATATATTAACTAAGCCTCCTTCAGCTGAATTAAGGCCTGACCAGAAAGACTCAGATTCACTACCCGAATATGACATCCTGGACAAAATTCTATACCAATATATTGAGCAACAAATGCCTGCAGACGAAATAATAGCTCAGGGTAATAACAAAGACCTTACTCACAAGATTATACGCATGGTCGATATAAATGAGTACAAACGTTACCAGACACCCCCTATACTGCGAATATCTTCAAAAGCATTTGGGCCGGGGCGAAGATTGCCTCTCGTTGCAAAATATTAGATTAAAGTATCATCGTATTACAGAACAAATAACCTTCTTTTCTGTTTTTATTAAACAAAATCAAAGTTTTCTGCCTAATTATGACGAAAATGTATGGTTTTTTGTAATTTTGTATGCTATAAAACATATTTTTATGGAGCATGATAATATAAATTGTAATAGATGTATCGACGATGACAGTTCCATTTTTGCTATGTTATCTCCGGAAGAAAAGGAGTTGGTAAAAAAACATAATACCTGTGCCTTCTATAAAAAAGGGGATTATATTTTCAAGGAAGGTGATAAACCGGCCGGATTAATATTTTTGGCAGAAGGTAAAGTTAAAGTTTCTAAAGAAGGTATCGGGGGACGAGGACAGATTGTGCGCATGGCAAGCCCTGTTGGTTTTATAGGATACAGGGCCCTTTTTGCAGATGAGTACCATAGTGCGAATGCTGTGGCACTTGAAGATTCTACCGTTTGTATTATAGACAAGGATATTATTTATAAAATCCTTCGTCAAAACCCCGATTTTTCTCTAAGTATAATTAAGTCATTTGCCACAGAACTAGGATTTTCAATAAGCAGGACCGTAACCCTTACACAAAAACATATACGGGGCCGTTTAGCTGAATCTTTGATTTTTCTGAAAGATACCTATGGCTTTGAAGACGATGGGAAAACCATTAAAGTCTATTTATCCCGGGAAGACATTGCAAATCTATCCAATATGACAACTTCAAATGCCATTAGAACACTGTCATCCTTCGCCACTGAAAATGTTATTGAATTGGATGGAAGAAAAATAAAGATTTTGGATTTGGCCAAACTGGAAAAGATAAATGATTTAGGATGATCATTAAAACGAAGAAGCTTGTATAAGTTCTTCTACTTGTTTTAATGTTTTTTCGATATTAAAAACCTCTTCAACTCTCTTTAACCCATTCTCTCCAAATTCTTTCATTTGTTTCCTATTGTTTATTAGTTTTTCAATAGCATTAGCAAGATCATCTACATCAGCTTTTTTAACAATATAACCTGTATGATTATTTTCAACAATCTCTCCTGAGCTTTTTATATCAAATGCAACAACCGGTTTTGCCACAGCCATAGCCTCTACCATAACATATCCAAATCCTTCATATAAAGAGGTAAGCACAAATACATCTATTGATTTATTAAAACTTTTAATGTTATCAACAAATCCCATAAAAAACACTTTATCTTCAACATCCAATGCTTTTGCATATTTCCTCAACTTGGCTTCCATTTTTCCTTTACCAGCAATAAGTATTTTAAAATTGTAGTTTTTATCCTTTAATATTCGAGCTAACTCAATAAGATAAATATGTCCTTTTTCTTCCGAAAGTCTTCCCGCATTGCCGAGTACTATCTCTCCATTATTCTTTTCATAAAGCGTCCTGAACTTTTGTTGCTGATACTCATTCAGATCAATCCCGTTGTAAATAACTTTTATTTTATCCGGATTAATTAGATGGTCATTATTTACCAGTATTGTACGTCTGGTTTCATCCGAATTGGCTATAACCTGCGTGACAATATGTCCAAATAAATATCTGTTAAGGGACGTGTTTCTTACAGGTACTGCGCTACCCCGGCGATATATAATATTGGGCACACCTGCAATTTTTGCTGCAATACCGGCTAATTTCAGGTCTGATGAAAGGTTTATTATTATAGTCTTAATCCTTTCCCTTTTAAATATTTTTGATAACCTGAGAACCTTAAAAATATTGAGGAAGCTTAGATTTGAAACTCTTATGCTGAATATTCTCAATCCTGTGCGTCGCACCCTGTAAAACAACTCACTGTTACGGTTGGTAAAAACAATGGTCTCATATCCTTTGGAAAAAATTCTGTGCGAAATATCAAAATGCCATTTTTCTCCACCTCCCCATTGTTTGGTACTATTGAAGAAGCATATCTTTGGCCTTCCATATTGATAGTTAAGTTTATTTAACTCTCTTAATTTAACATACTTCAAAAAAGTCTCATGCGCTGCATTAATACAAATTATTAAACCATAAAACCTGTCAAGAAAGCCTCCTTTTATGATAAAATCCCTGATAAAACGCCACAACGGATGCATAAAGATGGTAAAATAGTTCGCCGTTTGACCTTCTTTAAAATACGATTGTGCAGCTAAATCAGAAAACTTTTTAATCTGTTCCAGGTGTTGATTTATACTATAGTATGAATAGTGAAGTAATTCACCTTTTAAAAAGGATGTAGTAGTTCCTTTCAACATCTGGACTTTCTCATGGATTTTAATCCCTTCCCATTTCCCTTTCCGTCTGTCCCATAACCTGAGTTTTTTATCGGGATACCATGATGTATGCTTAATCCATTTACCACAATAATTGGTAAGTCGATTGATATAATATCCATCATGTCTCCAGTTTTCTTTTATCCTTAGAATTGATTCTTTCAGTTTTTCCGACAGAGCTTCATCCGCATCTAATGACATGATAACATCATTTGATGCCATAGCAATTGCTGTATTCTTTTGATCAATGTAATCGGTAAATACCCTCTGTTCAAATACAACATCGAAGGATTCGCATATCTCCCTGGTGTTATCGGTTGAATAAGAATCAAGCACAACAACCTCATCTGCGACACCCATAATTGATTCCAGGCACCGCTTAATGTTCTGCTCTTCATTGTAAGTAATAATGACTACCGATATTTTAACCGAAGGCATACTTCTGGATTTTACTCATGAAAATATAATCTCTTTACCCTTGTTGAAATTCCTGTTAATATCTCATAAGGGATTGTATCCAATTTTTCTGCAATATCGCTTATTGTATTCAATTCACCAAAAATAATTACTTCATCTCCTTCTTTTGCATTTAAATCAGTAATATCCACCATCATTAGATCCATGCAAATATTTCCAATGGTGGGAGCCTTCTGTCCATTAATTACGACCTGCCAATTTCCGTTCCCTAATCTTCTATTTAGACCATCTGCATATCCGACAGGCACAATAGCAATTGTTGAATCCCTGTTTAACTTTCCCCGGCGACTATACCCAACGGTTTCTGTCTTACTTAATGGCTTTACCTGTATTATTGTACTTTTTAATGAGCTAATATGTTTCAAATGGTTGTTACTAATTGCACTTACACCATACAAACCAATACCCAGGCGAACCATATCCATCTGATAGTCAGGAAATCTTTCTATTCCTGAAGAATTTAAAATATGTTTCAGAAAACTATAATTTAAGCCTTCCTCAATGCGCTTGCACCGGGATTGATAAACTGAAATCTGCTCCAGCGTAAAATCATCAAATTCTGCAGCATCACTTCCAGCCAAATGAGAGAAGACGGAACGAACATACAGGTAATCATTATTCTTCAAAAACATAACCAGTTTTTCTACATCCTCCTTCATAAATCCCAGGCGATGCATACCACTGTCAATTTTTATATGAACCGGATATTTCTTTCTGTTTTGGACTTTTAGTTTTTGACTGAATGCCTTTGCCATCTCCAGGCTATATATTTCGGGTTCAAGATAATATTCAATAATTTTTTCCAATGCATTTTTATCGGGCCCCATTACCATGATGGGCATGCCAATCCCCGCATTTCGAAGAGCAACTCCCTCATCTGCAAAGGCCACACCCAGATAATCAACCCTGTGATGGTTTAATAATTGGGCTATTTCATATGTGCCACTTCCGTATGCAAGTGCTTTTACCATTACCATAACTTTGGTTTCCGGTTTTAGGAAAGATTTAAAATAATTTAAATTATATACCAGGGCATTGAAATTAATTTCCAATACAGTTTGATGAACCACCTCTTCAAGTTTTTCCGAGATTCTTTCAAACTGATAACTCCTGGCTCCCTTTAACAAAATTGCTTCATCCTCAAAATGGATACTATTACATGCTGATAAGAAGTCATCTGTTGACAGGTAAAAATCAGATTGCTTATTAAACAACCCCTTTGAAGCAAACAATTCAGGACCAATGCAAATAAGCCTGTCAACATCCTGTTTGTTAACAATAGCAGCAACCTCCCGGTATAAATCTTCCCTCGATTTACCTGATTGTTGAATATCTGAAAGGATAATGGTCCTTTTTGCATTTTGTTTTTGGCGTAACAAAAAATCAATGGCATTTCGTAATGACAATACATCCGAATTATAACTGTCATTTATCAACGTACAACCACGGATTCCCTTTTTGAGCTCCATACGCATAGCGACAGCTGTCAGTTTTTGCATTCTCCCTCGTATAATCTCATTATCATAGCCTAAATACAATAATACAGACCATACATGTAATGCATTTTCAATAGAAACCGCATCAATAAAAGGAATACTGACCCTTATCTTTTTCCCTTTATAATCTGCTTCTATTTCCGTATTATCACCCAAATGATTGAGATGTAGAACTGACAAATCCGCACCTTTATTCATTGACCAGGTGAAAAGTTTCTTTTCTCTGAAATGATGTATAGTATTTATCTGATCGTGAATAATAGTATGATCTTTACAATATATTATTGTATCAGTATGAATAAACAATTTCAGCTTTTCCTGTGCTTTTTGTTTATGATCCTGAAAATTTTCTTGATGCGCCTCCCCTATATTAGTAATTACCCCAATACTTGGTTTAACAATCCTTTCTAATCGCTCCATTTCACCGGGCAAAGATATCCCGCATTCAAAAACACCTATCTCTGTATCACTTTCCAGTTGCCATACTGATAATGGCACTCCAACTTGTGAATTGTAACTCATTGGATTCTTTACAACCCTCTTATCATTAGCTATACATTGAGCCAGCCATTCCTTTACAATTGTTTTACCATTGCTTCCGGTAATACCTATTACAGGAATCTTATATTGACTTCTATGATATGAAACAAATTGCTGTAAAGCCCTAAAAGTATCATTGACTAAAATATAGTTAGCTTCCGGAAAACGATCCGGAATCGTTAAATCACTTATTACAAAATTTCTTATCCCATTTGCGATCAGGCTTTCAATAAATCTATGGCCATCATTTCTTTCACCACAAAGGGCAAAAAATAATGTTCCGGGACCATAGGTAACATTACGGCTATCAATAATAATTTGGTTTATTTCAACATTCTTGTTTCCCTTAAGGACAGCCTGTAATACATCAGCAATATGTTGTAACCGGTAAATCATACTATTTCAATCAAATACTACTTTATTAAAACATTGACGGCACAGAGGCTCGTATTCTTTTGAAGCACCAACCATCACCTTATTATCAGAAAATACCTTTTTATGAGAGAAGCTGGCAGGATTGCCACATTGAATGCAAATTGCCTGGAGCTTTAACACCTCTTCTGCACAAGCCATAAGAGTGGGAATGGGATTAAAAGGTTCTCCCCGGTAGTCCATATCGAGTCCTGCCACTATCACCCTAATTCCTTTATTTGCAAGGTCACGGCATATTTCAATCAGATCATCATGAAAAAATTGTGCCTCATCAATCCCAACCACACCTATATCTGCTATATAATTCAAAATTTCTTGCGCAGAACCCACTTGTATGGATTCAATTAGTTTTTCATCGTGCGAGGTGATATATTCTTCAGAGTATCTGTTATCCAAACGGTGCTTAAATGCTTTTACTTTTTGATTAGCAATAACAGCACGTTTCAGGCGGCGTATTAATTCCTCTGTTTTCCCTGAAAACATGGGACCGGTAATAACTTCTACCCTTCCCCTGGAATAATTCTTATGTAAATACTCACCCTGCATAAATACAAAATTGTGCTTTTTAATCGTTATTTTTACAAAAGTAAAGAACATTACATCGTAAAATAACTAAAAATTAGGATAAAAGATACAATTCTTCTATTTTTGAAACTTAATTAGGCTGAGGCCAAGGCCAAGGCTAAGGAAGGATAAAGGTTTCAGGATAATATAATAAATACACACATTTTACAATGACAAATACTGTTATTGAAAATGTGAAGATGCAGACCTGTAAACCAAAAATTTTAGGAAATACTATATATAAGGTATACTATATATTTTATGCTGGGAACCCACTTAGTCTTAGTCATAGCCTTTACCTTACTTATAAAACTTCAAATAAAACAACTTGATGTTAACCAGTATGCATTTTAAAAACCTGATACATTAATAATAACTGTCACTTTTTGGAAACCAAAGAATTATGGATAAAACAATGACCCTAACGGAAATAAAAACCCATATTAAATCTGTTGAACAATATATAGATAAGTATGAAAATCTGGAAGACATTCCTCAAGTTGAACTGGATTTATTAATGGAAAAGTTAAGATGGGCCTATGAAAATCTTTATAAACAAAACACCGGAACAAAACCTTCACGGCCTGCAGAAAAAAGCAAAATGGAAGAAGTAAAAGCCCCGGGGGTTAAAACTGAAATACAAGCTGAACCAAGCAAAGAGGATGATCTTTTACATATTGAACCTCCAGATGTTGAAAATATAGCCGAACAACCTGCAGCTAAACAAGAGAAAGTAACTACCGTTGCAGAAAAATTTAAAATAACTGATGGATTTAATGAATCTATGGCAAAATCAAAAAAACCTGACCTGGCAAGCAGGCTGCAATCCAATCCTATTAAAGATATTGCTTCTGCTATTGGGCTGAATGACAGGTTTCTTTTTATTAATGAACTGTTCAAGGGCGATGCAAAAAAATATGACCATACTATTTCTATTTTAAATGAAGCCCATGATTTTAACGAAGCATATCGGTATATTGATGAAAACCTCGAATGGGACATGGAAAATGAAAACGTGCTGAAAATCCTTGACCTGGTAAGAAGAAAGCATATTAGCAACAGTCATGAGTAAACTTTACCTGGTACCCACCCCTATCGGCAATCTTCAGGATATCACTTTACGTGCACTGGAGGTATTGAAAACAGCAGATTACATTCTTTCTGAAGATACACGCAAGACCACCTTCCTGCTAAAACATTTCAACATTAACAATAAACTGATTTCACACCATAAATTCAATGAACATAAAACGTTAAGCCATATTATAGAACAATTAACTAATGGTGCAACTATAGCCCTGGTTACCGATGCTGGGACCCCGGGCATTTCAGATCCGGGATATTTATTGGTAAGGGAGTGTTTAGAAAAAAATATTCAAGTTGAATGCCTGCCGGGAGCCACAGCGCTCATTCCTGCCCTGGTTAATTCAGGATTCCCTTGTGAACGATTTGCTTTTGAAGGCTTTTTGCCTCAAAAAAAAGGAAGGCAGAAAAAGTTGCAGCAAATTGCTGAAGAAGAAAGGACCATGATCTTTTACGAATCACCATTCCGTCTGGTCAAAACTCTTTCCCAGTTTATCGAAATTTTCGGAGAAGAACGCAGGGTATCCGTTTCACGCGAATTAACCAAAATGTATGAAGAAACCACACGAGGAACACTACCTGAAGTATTAGCATATTATAATGGAAAAACCGTGAAAGGCGAAATTGTTATCGTATTAGAAGGCAAAAAGTGAACAAATGATAAAGGCGCAGCTGGAATGCCACGCCCATTTGATTTATGCATTCTGTAGGTCAGCGGTTTATTCAATCAATATTTTTTGTCTATAGACAACCTTTTGCTTATCATAGATTGTTATAACATATACTCCTTGATTTAATTCCAATTGTACCACCTGTTTCAATTTTCCCTGATCCATTAACTGTCCAACCGTATTGTAAATAGCATAATTATAATCCTGTTCACTATTACTTTCAACTCTTATAAAGCCATTTGAAGGATTTGGGAATATTCGGAAATCAGAAAACTCTTTCGTTTCAATGAAAGTTACCGTATCTTCCATAAAACATACTCCCCTTTCTTCATTTTTATATATCAGTCTTTCATTGTCATGTACACACAATAATTCTCGAAATCCACCCTCAAGTTCCAGGCAGGGATTTAAAAGGCCCTTTACACTACCAATCCCTTCGATCCAAAAATCTGATTGGTCACTGAATGTATCCCTCACTTCAAACCGTTTTCTATCAATACCCAAATATTCCAATGTGTCAATGTCTACAACCTCTGCAATAAGTGTGTCAGGATTTATATTCAGGGAGTAATTTACTATCTTTATTAAATCACCAACAGATGCCCCAAAATCATATAACAAACCCTGTTTATTATTTATATCCCTGAAATATATTTTCTTATCGGTTTCTTTAATATTTCCAATCTTTTGCCAGGTTTCTAAAGAATCTGTACTTGCCAGCACCTGTTTTTCAAATGGTGTATTAACGTAAGGATCTGTTTCAAATTTTAGGTATGTTGTTTTGCGGCAACATTCCACCACTTCTGATCCGTAACCACCACTTAAATTGCTCCATAATCTGGATTCTACGACTAACGAATCATAATCAGCAAGTATATAAGTTGCACCATTATATATTATTGTGATTTCTGGTAAAAGGCATTTCCCTGCATTTATCCTTACATTAAAATAACACATACAATCACACTTATTAAACGCCGTATCATAGAAATTCACATATAGTGAGTCATTTACTATATCTGAGATCTGTAAGGCAAATTTTGGACAACATTGTTCATAAATGACATCTTCGATTATAATAGAATCCTGGTGTTTAAAGATATGTGTCTGAGACGCAGATTTTGAAAAATCACATTCAGCCGAAAAGTCTTCAGAAAAATGATAGGTTATCTGACAGTTTATAGTTAAACTGAATAATGTAATCATTGCGGTGAGTAAATATTTTTTTTTCATGTCCTACCGGTTTTAGTTAACATGGATAAGATGTAAAAAAGGTAATTTTCGTTGCGTGACCTTTAAGAATATACATATTTACGCAGTTTCGGGAATATACCCCCAATACTTAAGTTCTTCCTCGTTTTTTATTTCTTTGGTACCCCCATCATACAATAAAATTATTCGTGTTGCAATATCCATAATATTCCTGTAATCATGGTCTGTTATGATAAATCCTTTATTCACAGATTGTCCTTTTATTAAATTCTTTATCTCATCTGTATAAACAGGGGCAATTCCGTTAAAAGGCTCATCAATCAATGTATAGCTTGTATTGGAATATACAAACATCAGTATCTCAAGTAACCGCCTCTCTCCACCTGAAAGTTGCCTGCTTTTTTTATTCAGCATAGGATATACTAATTCATGCTTCCTTATCCTGGAAGCATTCACGCGGTCACAAAATATATCAATAATTGTATTGATCTTTACATGGTTGGGCAAAAAGTTGTCCTGGGGCAAATAGTTAATATACTTCCTGTTATCAAATAAACCATTTATTATTTGGTCTCCAATTTTAATAAATTTCCTGTCTGCTTGCAAAGAACCAAAAATTATCTTGAGCAGGGTTGATTTTCCCGTCCCATTCCTTCCAAGCAACCCTATAATTTCACCTATATTGCATGAGAGATAAATATCGGTCAATACCTGTCTGGTATTAAAACTTTTCATAACACTATCAACATGTAACTTATTCATATGGAAACCAGGATTAAAAGAATCACCAGATTTAATACAAATGTTATTAGCCAGAGCATATACTTATTCAGGCCCATGTTGAAATAGAAATAGTATTCATTTGAACTTGTTATCTCATAAATAAAATAATGAAACAATAGACCAAAAAACATATAGGAAAGCCCGACTGTCCTGAACGAAAAGTCACCTGATACTGCTAATCCAAGGAATCCTGTCAAAACAGATATAATTAAAGTTGGCATTATCAGTTTTCGATAAAATATGAATATGGCTTTAAGTATGTGCATTACTTCTGATCACTTTTAACATACTAAACGGATTTTTTTCGTTTTTCAATACATTCAAACCAGCTTTTTCATTACTTACCAGTTCGGCCAACATGTTCCATTCGTGTGTTTGGAAGTGTTGAGTCCCGATGCATCGGGATCACTACGTCACAATAATAGTGAATCTTAGATTCACAGAATAAGAGTAAAATCCCCCGTTTGTAAGGCAAGTTTATCCTCCCCGGTGATCTTTTTTAGTCGTCCCGGGTAATTTTGGGCCTTACTGAAAGAAGTTTTGATGGCCCTGTGCAAATTTTCTAAGGATCGGTATACATAGTTGAACCGAAAGTAAGACAGGTTAGCCCTCCCCGGCAAGTTTTTACCCACCCTGTTTGAGCTTTTCAAGAGGTTCGTTTTTTGCTGGTCAAATAAGGGTCATACAGGAGGAAAGGCAAATGTGGTAAGAATAGAACATTCCAAACAATAAGCATTAAGAAAAGCATGGCAGTATGCTAATTTTGGTGGTATGATACCCATCCGGCAGGGGTATTTATGTATATAACCCCGGTCAGATTTCAATATGTCTTGCTTTTTATGCGTAAAAAGTGCTCCATAAAATTGTCTGGTATATGTTTTATGCATGAGAACTGCATCCGACAATATTATTGACAACATTTTACACATGAGAAGTATATCAGAAAACCTTGGGTACCATATTACACGCATGAAAAGCATATCAAAAAACTTTTGGGATCATACTTCAAGCATGAAAAGCATGTCATAAAATGGTCAGAACCGTTTTTACACACGAGAAGTATGTCAGATTGTTTTCTGACCCATATTTTACGCGTGAAACATGCGAATGAAAATTGTAGTGATCGGAATATTAGGTGTTTAATAGTATGGTTTAAAGTTATGGTCGGGATTATGGCTTAATATCCACCGCTTTTCATGTTTCGTAATTTGTTGGGACTTCAACTTTGCTCTCCCCACTAGTGTCATGTCAATACTAAAATGTTACGTATTATTCATCCGATGACTTTTTAGTTGTTCCTTTATATTTGCAATTGATCTCAGAGTCATCGGATGAATTTTTAGCAAGTTCATGCCTGACATGACACTAATTTTTATTTCTCCCCATCGGCTTCAACTTCTTTAAAAAAAATGCCTGGTTGAACCGCAAATAAATACTATAATTATATTCCATATTACCCTCATTTAAATCATAAAATGTCTCGAGGAAGAGGGCTGCACTTATTCCGTCATCAAAATGTTTGTTCACTCCAATCTTGTTTGCAATTATATCCCTGCTAAAAGCGATTGTATTATTATATGAAGAGACAGAAAAATATAAAGCATCTCCTCTTGGTCCATAGTATTTGTAAGCATGCCAGTAAGCTGCCTGGTATTCAAACAACCGGGTATTTACTGTAAGAGTTGGAAAAATACCATACCCTTCCTTAAAGTTTTCTGTATAGCTACCGGAAAAATTGTTGTAATAAACATAACGACCGTTAAAACTAAGGCATTTAACAAATGTGCCCGGGAAATAGGAAATTTGCAATCCAGGGGAAAGATCAGTCTGGCTTTTATTTGGCATATCAGTGCTATTAATTTGTCCTCCCCGATGGCAGATAATACCCTGGAGGGGAATATCCAAACCCCAGCTTTGAGAATCCTGAATAAGGTGTACTTCTCCTGAGAAACCCAGGGTACCTTCCTCCTGTGACGGATCCTCCCAAAAAATAAAATTTTCCCAGTCAAGCCAAAGGTCAGCTGTAAGAAATTTTGAAAAATATAAAAGTTGCAGGCCCTGCTCCATGTTATCAAAAAAATACCGGTCAAAATCGTAGATGGGATCAATCAACCCATGGTTAAGATTTCCATGAAGCTCTCCCATCACCAGGAATAGATTGGATAAAAATTCGTGCTGGATACTAAAAGTCGGTCTTACCTCGTAATATTCCATTTCTCCAAACAAATTGACCATATGCATACCGGCAGAAATTCTGGTATGTTTTCCCGGATAATAGGTCAACCGGGGCCGTAAATTATATCCCGGAACAGTATACCCCTGCTTAAAATCACCCATCAACTCGTTGTTCTTAAAGAAGTTGACATTATCGATTTCCAGTATGAGGTTGTTGCTGTCCGCCCTGTTCCATGTTTTCTCTGATAAAAGAAACGTATTAAACTCCTGCGCTAAAAGAAAATTACATATACTAGTAAACAGAACTATAAATGGAAATCCCGCTTTTTTCATTGTAAAAATTGATGATGTAGCAAAAATATAATAAAATGGCTGTGTTCCACCTATTTATTGTGAAATATTTAATTGCAGTATAACTAATTCGTTAAAAAATTCTAATATATGCATCATACACCTGAGAATTTAAATATATTTGGAAATTATTTTTTGAAGACCATAAATTATTGACATATACTCAGAAACATCATGATAACCTACAAAAGAGCTAACCTGATAACCGGTTGGATTGTATTCATAGTTGCCTCCATTGTATACCTTTTAACCATTGAACCCACAGCCAGCTTCTGGGACTGTGGCGAGTTTATTGCTGCGGCCTTCAAGTTGGAAGTTGGACATCCTCCGGGAGCACCTTTTTTTATGATTCTGGGAAGGTTTTTCACCCTGTTTGCAGGAGGTGATAAAACGAGAGTTCCAATTATGATCAACTCATTATCAGCACTCGCCAGCTCATTTACCATACTTTTTCTTTTCTGGACTATAACCCATCTGGGTAAAAAACTGGTATTAAAAGTTAATGGAATTCTTGAAAATGGTTTAACCACCGGCCATATAATAGCTATTCTGGGTAGCGGACTTGTAGGTGCGCTAGCTTACACTTTCTCTGACACTTTCTGGTTTTCGGCTGTTGAAGGAGAAGTTTATGCCTCTTCATCATTATTTACTGCCCTGGTTTTCTGGGCAATATTAAAATGGGAAAATGTGGCAAATGAAAAATATTCAAACAGATGGCTTGTCCTGATTGCCTATCTTATGGGTCTGTCAATAGGTGTGCACCTGTTAAACCTGCTTGCGATACCGGCTATAGTATTTGTTTACTACTTTAAAAAATATGAGGTTACACGTAAAGGATTAATAAGGACCACACTGGCAGCCATAGCTATACTGGGAGGTGTGATGTACGCTATTATTCCCGGAGTAGTGAAGGTAGCCTCGTGGTTTGAACTATTGTTTGTAAATTCTTTTCATCTTCACTTTAATTCAGGATTATATATTTACCTGATATTATTGGTCGCATTTCTCGTTTGGGCTATTTATAAGACACATAAAGCGGGAAAGGTTATCCTGAATACAATTGTATTATGTATAACCGTTATCCTGATTGGTTATTCATCCTTTGCCGTTATCATGATCCGGTCCGCCGTAAATCCGCCTATGGACCAGAATGACCCGCAAAACCTGTTCTCTTTATTGTATTATCTAAACCGTGAACAATACGGCGACAGGCCTTTGTTTAAAGGAGAATATTATAACGCCCCGATTGAAGAAACCATCGAGGTGAAACCTATTTATAAGGCCTCAAAGGACAAGGAAGGAAGGGACAAGTATGTAGTAACCAACTACAAACTGGATTACAAATTCAATAGCAGGTTTACTACTATTTTCCCCAGGATGTATTCCCGCCAGCCAGACCATATACAAGCTTACAAGGAATGGGGAAAAGTAAAAGGGACAGCAATAAGGGCAAGAAACAACCAGACCGGGGAAATGGAGGTTATTTACAAACCAACTTTTGGTGAAAATCTCAGGTTCTTTGTTCGTTATCAAATCGGATTCATGTACCTGCGCTATTTTATGTGGAACTTTGCCGGCAGACAAAATGACATCCAGGGACACGGAGATATTTTTAATGGAAACTGGATATCGGGCATTCCGTTTATTGATGAAGCAAGACTTGGCCCGCAAGATAACCTGCCCCAGACATTTACAAACAATAAAGCCAGGAATAAATACTACATGTTACCTCTGTTGTTAGGGCTGATTGGAGTTATATACCATTACAGGAAAATGAAAAAGGACTTTACAGTGGTTGCCCTTCTCTTTATACTTACCGGACTGGCTATAGTTGTTTACCTTAATCAATACCCATTTCAGCCAAGGGAAAGGGATTATGCATATGCCGGTTCATTCTATGCCTTTGCAATATGGATTGGATTAGGTGTAATAGGCATTGTCAGTTTAATTAATAAAAAACAAAATAGTATTGCAGGTGCTGCCATCGTGACCCTGGCAACATTATTTCTGGTACCAGGGATTATGGCTAAAGAAAACTGGAATGATCACAACCGATCGGGACGATATACAGCCAGAGATTTTGCTTATAATTACCTGAATTCCTGCGCCCCAAATTCAATACTTTTCACCAATGGCGATAACGACACCTTCCCTCTTTGGTATGTGCAGGAAGTGGAAGAAGAGCGTACAGATGTAAGAGTAATAAACCTTAGTTATTTAGGAGCAGACTGGTATATAAAACAAATGCAGCAAAAAGTCTATGAATCAGATATTGTCCCCTTCTCACTTACTTTTGACCAGTATCAGCAAGGATCACGGGATGTTGTATACATAATTGACAGATTTGGACGGTCTATTGACCTCAAGCAAGCTATGGACTTTCTTGCGAGTGATGACCCAAAAACCAAAACAGTACCGGGAGCCGGGGCAAAAATTGAGTATTTACCAGCTAAAAGCTTTACTGTACCCGTTGATTCAGCAAAAGTAACAGATAATGGAACATTACGTCCGGAATTCCAAAACAAATTAGTAAAAAACCTGGAGTTTCCCGTTAAGAAAAACTACATTCTCAAAAACGAAATGATGGTTATGGATCTTGTGGCATCCAACAACTGGGAAAGGCCCATATACTATGCAATAACCGTATCTGACGATCTCTACCTGAACCTTCAAAAATATTTCCAGGTTGAAGGATTAGCCTTCAGGATAGTACCCGTGGAAAACAAATCAGCCAACCCAAATGTGGGCATGATTGCTTCTGATATTATGTATGATAACATGATGAATAAATTCCGTTGGGGAGGGGTTGATAATCCCAACGTATATCTTGATGAAAACAATATCCGGATGCTTTCAAATTTCAGGAACAGTTTTTCGAGGTTAGCGGAAGAACTTGTGGCAGAAAACAAAAATGACTCTGCATTACAGGTCCTTAACCGGTGTATGGAGATTATGCCGCACGAATGTGTGCCCTACAACTATTATATGATTCCTTTTGTAGCACTCTACTTTCAACTGGGTGAAGAAGAAAAAGCTATGGAAATTATTAATACCCTTTCTGATATTTATTATGAAGAAATAACCTATTATAATTCTTTGCCCGCAAAATATAAAGAATATACTGAGAGGCCTATACAGATTGCCATGTATGTAGTACAACAAATTGGAAGGATCCTTATGGAAAACCACAAGTCCGACAAGATGGATATTCTGCAACAAAGGTTTGAACCTGTTTTACGACCTGCAATGAGGGGAAATCCCTAATGAACAAGGTACCGGCATTATTAAGATGGTGTTTTCGCAAAATCCTGTGGCATAAAAACCGGAAGGAAAAGATACTTTATATTACCTTTGATGACGGGCCAAATCCATTAGCTACTCCATGGGTGCTTGATACTTTAGAAAAGTATAGTGCAAAAGGCACCTTCTTTTGCCTTGGCGAAAATGCCGAAAAGTACCCTGAATTAATAGAGAGAATAAGAAGCATGGGGCACACTATTGGCTCTCACGGATATTCGCATATGTCGGGCTGGAAAACTTCAACAAAAAAATATTTTGAAAACCTTGAAAAAGCTTTCAGTATACTAAAGACTAACTATTACAGACCTCCCTATGGTCGAATGACACTTATGCAATACATAAAAACAAAAAAGAAATACCGGATTATTTATTGGGACTATTTATCGGATGATTATAAAGCAGAAATAAACCTTAACGAATCATTTGAAAGAATAATTAAATCTGTAAAAAATGGATCTATTATAGTATTTCATGATAGTGAAAAAGCTTTCAGTAATATACAATCCCTGCTAATCAATACTTTGATGCATTTTTCCGGACAATCATTCCGCTTTCATTCACTTTGACATAAACCCTAAACACGTATGATTCATATCCCGACATCAGCACTATAATCATAAACTTGTAATAAAAAGTTATGTATATTTAAAAATCGTAATTAAAGCGTATGGATAGAGTTGGAATAAATACTACACAAAATGTCATTCTTTCTACCGAACCTGCAAGTGTGGGAGAAAGAATTGTAGCTGCTTTTTTCGATTATCTGGTAATTGGGGTATATATGTTTATTATATCAATGATTTTAGGTATTCTTCGTTTAGAAAGCATAGCCTTAGTATTAATACTATTTCTCCCTGCCATATTTTACTCCCTTATTCTCGAAACTGCCAACCAGGGTCAAACACTGGGAAAAACAATTATGAAAATTAAAGTTGTGAATGTAAATGGCAGTCATCCTTCTTTTGGCAGTTATTTTAAACGTTGGATATTCCGGTTAGTAGATGTTGTGATGCTTTCCGGAGGTGTTGCCGTTTTAACCATTATTCTTAATGGGAAAGGTCAACGTTTGGGAGATATCGCTGCTAAAACAATGGTAATACGTTTAAAAAACAAGGTAAGCATCAACGATACCATCCTGATAGATACCCCCGAAAGCTATGACCCTGTTTTCAGGGAAGCTTCGCGTTTAAGTGAAGTTGATATACAAATTGTTAAAGATGTACTTAATTATTTACAGAAAAGTCCTAATAGTATTTCCAACTCAGGTCTTGTAAACAAAGTAAAACAGAAAATATCATCAAAGCTGGGAATAAACTCAACAATGGAGGGTCAAAAGTTTCTTGAAACCATTATAAAGGATTATAATCGAATAAACAAAGGTTAACCCTACTACAAGCCCCTCATGGCTGAGAATTAGTTTCAATGGGCTCTTTTTCCGGGAAAATTACTATTCTTTCTTCTTCGCCGCAGTTGTTTTCTTTGCTTCAGGCTTTGCTGTAACAGCAGCTTTTTTACCTTTACGTGGTCTTGTTACACCATATGAACCGGTAAAAAGTTTTCCTCTTTTTGTTTTTTTATCGCCTTTTCCCATTTTATTTTGTTTTATAAATGTTACTATTAAAAACGAACGTAAAAGTATACATTTTAATACACCGGGCAAAATCCTTTATTCGTTATTAATAAAAATACTTATTGAAATTAAGAAATTGTTAAAATTTTACGAAAAATTATAAATACGGGTATAAGAATAGCATTTTTATTCAATATTTTAAACCTTCTCTAAAATAAAATGAATATATTCACTGCTGGTTTTATTAAAAGCATAAATTTTAATGATATACTTAGCAAAAACAAATGATTTGTTGTTTGCCAGTTGAAATAAGATTTGAAAAAATGTTAAGAAAAATTACATCCCCTTCTGTATTTTATACAATAGTATTTATTTTACTTAACAGTAATACTGGAATTTTTACCCAGGAAGCTTCTGTGTGTAAAAGTTCGCTAATGATATTAAAAACAGCAGAAAGGTTTCACTACAAGCCAAAACCCATAGACGACAATTTTTCACAAGTTATTTTTACATCCTTCATCGAAAATATTGATCCATATGGCATGTATTTCAGTAAAGAGAATATCGATTATTTAAAAAAATACGAAACCGGTCTGGATGAGGCTATCCTGAACCAGGATTGCAATTTTCTTGTGCAAATAGTGAGAATATTCAGACAAAATTTAATGTTCTCTGACTCATTAATTAATACTTTTAAAACAAAAGACTTTACATTTAAAAATAAGGAATCTCTCATTATTAATAAAGACGATCCTTATCTGTCTTCAAGCGAAGTAATCAAAAGATGGGAAAAAATTATTAAATACAGGATACTGGATTCTTATATCACTAATACAAAACAAAATAATTATAATGAGATTCCGGACGATAATATTATCAGACTAAGAGACGGGATAATAAACCAGGAATCATGCAGAATTCAATCAATACTCAACTACGCGGGTGGATTAGAAAATTATTTAAGCATACAGTTTTTGAAAGCAGTTTCTACTGCGTTTGATCCTCATAGTGAATACTTTACAAAAGAAGAAGAAGAAGGGTTTAATGGAATGCTATCAAAAGAAGTATTCTCGTTTGGTATTGAAATCTCAAAGAATGATCTGGGTGAAATTGAAATCAGTCAGATAGTTCCAGGCAGCCCGGCATGGAACTCAAACAGTTTAAATGAAGGGGATATTATATTGAAAGTGAAAATTGGTGAAAATGAAATTGAATTCAATTGTATATCTCAATCTGAAGTAACTAGCTTGTTATCATCAAGCGAAGTAAAAGAAGCTCAATTTTCCATACGAAAGCAAAATGGCAAAGAAATGAAGTTGGATCTGCCAAAAGAAAAAATAAATGTTGAAGATAATGTGATAAAAAGTTTTATACTTGATGGCAAAAACAAAATCGGGTATATCTATCTTCCTTCTTTTTATAGTCAGATCGATGATAACGATAACTTTCCGAATGGTTGTGCTAATGATGTTGCAAAAGAACTTATTAAGCTCAATAAAGAAGAGATTAGTGGATTAGTGCTCGATTTAAGAGATAATGGCGGAGGCTCTATGCTGGAGGCGTTAAGAATGGCAGGTATTTTTATCGACTATGGTGCTCTGTGTATCTTTCATCACAAAGATGAGACTCCATACAGTGTAAAGGACCTTGATCGCGGAACCGTATATGATGCTCCCATGGTAGTATTAGTCAACACGTTTAGTGCTTCAGCTTCAGAGCTGTTTGCAGCAGCAATGCAAGATTACAACAGGGCTATTCTGGTTGGCTCTAAAACATTTGGCAAATCAACGGCACAGGAAATTATACCTATAGATGCATACAAATACAACCTGGACGATTATAAAGGAAATACTACAGAATATATAAAACTTACACAAGGAGCTTTTTACAGGGTGACAGGACAGAGTCACCAGAAAGAGGGAATCATTCCTGATATTATACTTCCTGATGTCTACGATGAATTAAACATTCATGAAAGATCTTTTGAGTCTGCTCTTAAATTAGATCCAATCGATAAAAAAGCCTATTATTATCCATTACAGCCTTTGCCAATTGATGAGCTGAACAAACTTAGCAAAGAGCGTATTCAAAGTGACACAGCCTTCACTGCAATCATATTAAAAAGCCAGTCTCTTTTTAAGGAGCAGGAAAGATTTAATATTCCATTAGACCTGGAAGGATTTATTGAATATAGCAATTTATTATCAATTGAAAATTTAGGTATCAGAAAACAGTCCTTATTTGTAACTACAAATCCCAGCTACTATAAAGGCATAAGCAGCATTACTGATCCTGAAAAAGAGATTAATGAAAATATTATGCTGCAAATACAAGAGGATATTTATATTACTGAAGCCTATAATATTATAAATGATTTAATTAATTTAAATAAAAAATAAAGCATTATGAAGATTCTGTTTAAAAGTATTTTATTCATTTTGATCATAACACTAAGTGTTAGGTTATCAAACGCTCAAACCACTCCCGGTTCAGTTGAATATATGAATACAATGGTCAATACCATGGATCAACTCAAGGGAGAAATATGGCAATACCTGAAAGCAGTAACACGCGGGAAAGGTGCACGAACTGTTGAAAATAAAAGGCAAGCATTACTTGGTGAATTAAAAAAATCTAAGTCTGATATCGGCAAACAAGGAGCATTCAACTACGATGACAGTTTACGCCAGGCTTGCATTGCATATCTCGATCTAAGCTATACAGTCCTGAAAGAAGATTTTGATAAAATCCTCGATATGGAAGATATCGCCGAACAATCTTATGACCTCATGGAAGCCTACCTTTTAGCAAAAGAACAAGCTAATGCCAAGCTTGATGCGGCATTTAAAGACCTGCAAAATGCCCATATAAATTTTGCAGATAAAAACAACATAAAACTGGTTGAAGCAGAATCGGACAAAACATCACAAAAAATAAAAAAAGCGAACGATGCATTAAAATATTATAATGTTGCATACCTTATCTTTTTTAAATGCTACAAGCAGGAGTTTTATGCATTGGATGCCATGCAAAGAGGTGATGTAAGCGGACTGGAACAAAATGCCAAAACACTAGTTACCTATGCTGATGAAGGATTGAAAAAACTGGATACACTACAATTGTTTCATAGTGATGGTAATTTAAAAATAGTTGCTCAAACAACCCTGCGTTTCTACAAGAAGGAAGGAGAAAATGATCTCCCTGTTTTTGTTGACTACTATATAAAAAAGGATAACTTCGAAAAGGTAAAACAAAACTTCGATGCTAAAAGTAAGAATAGCAGGACACAAGAAGATGTGGATCAGTATAATAAAGCTGTAAATGAATTTAATACAGTAGGCCAAAAAGCAAACAGCACTTCACAGGCAATGGATAATGAACGCTCAAAGAAAATTGATGCTTGGAATAAAGCTGTAGACAGATTCTTCGAAACGCATACTGACTAATGAAGAGAATTTAATATGTAATTTTTTCAGGTATCCGCCATACGATACTATATTCATTTTTAAATTTTTTTACATCACTTAATTGGAGGCAATATTCAACCTCTATTTTCAGTTTTGTCTCCATTTTTACCTAAATTTCGAAAAACTCCTCCTAGTGTCATGTCAATACTAAAATGTTACGTATTATTCATCCGATGACTTTTTATTTGTTCCTTTATATTTGCAATTGATCTCAGAGTCATCGGATGAATTTATAGCAAGTTCATACCTGACATGACACTAGTCCGTCTTTTCAAAGGCAAAAAATAAAAATATTACCACAAATACAAAATATTTTAAAATTTTTACTACTATGTATTGCATAGTACTAAAATATTTTTATATCTTTGTATAAAAAAGTACAAGATATGAAAAAGACACAAACAGTTAATATTGGAGGTATAGCATTTATACTGGATGAAGATGCGTTCATATTGTTATCAAAATACCTTGATTCTATTGAAAAACAATATCTTAATAAAGATGAACAGGCAGAGATAATGGAAGATATTGAAGCCCGGATAGCCGAATTATTTAAAGCAGAATTAAAAAATGCTTCCCAGGTTATTACCATCCGTGAAGTTGAAAAAGTAATGAATATCATTGGAAATCCAATTGAATTTAATACAGAAGAAAATTCTTACAAAAAAAAGGAACCTTCCTATTCACAAAAGAGATTGTACAGAGACCCTGATAACAGAATACTGGGAGGAGTTTGCAGTGGACTGGGAGATTATTTTAATATCGATCCGCTGATCATCCGGGTTTTATTCCTGGTTGCCTTTTTAGGAATGGGAATTGGCCTCCTGGTATATATTGCCTTATGGATCCTGACTCCTGAAGCAGATGTTTATGAAAAAAAAAATGATGTAACAAATCAACCCGGGGCCAGGGAAAGAATGGAAAACTTTGTAAAACAGGAATACGAACAAGTAAAAACCAACTGGAATAAAAGGTTTAAAGGGGCTTCCATATAATAGTTGAGATTAAACACAAAATTTTATGAATGTTGAAAACACCAAGGCACAGATGCGAAAAGGAGTGCTGGAATATTGTATTTTATCAATACTCTCAGAAAAAGATGCATATGCCTCTGACATAATTAATACATTAAAAGAATCCCAAATGATCGTAGTGGAAGGGACACTCTATCCATTGCTTACAAGACAAAAAAACACGGGATTGCTCACATATCGATGGGAAGAATCGACCCAGGGACCACCCCGAAAATACTATACTCTTACCGAAAAAGGCAGGGAAGTGCTCAAAGAGCTTGACCAATCATGGCAAGAAATTGTAGATACTGTGAACAATATCCGAAAAAACGAAAAGTAATAGATTATGAAAAAGACGATTCAAATAAATATAGGAGGCATCCTGTTTCATCTGGATGATGATGCATACGAAATGCTTCAAAATTACCTCCATTCACTGCGCAAAAAATTTAATGACAGCGAAGAGGGAAAAGAAATTATTCAGGATATAGAGACCCGCATTGCCGAGCTTTTTTCGTCGAAAGTAAATAATTTTAAGCAAGTGATTACTCTTGCTGATGTAGAAGAAGTAATAAATATACTGGGCCAACCAGAAGACTTTACGGATGAAGAAAATACAAACCAGCAAAATGAAACCAAATCAAAAACACACTTCTACAAAGATCACCGCAGACTGCATCGTGATACTGATAATGCATTGTTAGGAGGTATATGTGCAGGTATTGCAGCATACTTTCGAATTGATCCTGTTTTTATTCGTATTGTATTCATCGTATTGCTCTTTTTATCCGCTTTTAGTATGTCAATCGTATATATTGTCCTGTGGTTTATTATTCCTCCGGCAAATACAACAGCACAAAAACTTGAAATGCGGGGTGAGAAAGTGACGATTGAGAATATTGAAAAAACCATAAAGCAGGAATATGAAAAAGTGCAGGAAAATTTTAAAAGGTTCAGAAGGTCAAAAGAATTTTATCGTACCAAAGAAGTTGCATATAATGCAACCAATGCCATAGGAGAAATGTTCAGGTTCATTTTCAGGTTTATCGGAGGAATCATTGGTTTTGCACTTATGGTTGCAGGTATTGTTCTCATTGTTTCACTAGCAGGATTGGTAATATTCAAGACTACCATATTTACCGGCTATTTGGGTATGGATATTTTTCCATTAAGGGATTCGCTGGCCCTGTTTATTCAACCGGATAATATACAACTGTTTAAAATAGGTCTGATCCTGGTAATCTTCGTCCCTCTTGTCTCTATAATTGCAGGTGGTATAAGACTTATGCTTGGTGTAAAAGGCAGGAACAGGCCACTCGCTATAGTGGGATTCATTTTGTGGTTTTTGGGTGCAATTGTTATCGTATCCATAGGTTTTATTGAAAGTCAGGACTTAACAAATGAAGGCACAACACAAAAAACGTTTGTAATTGAATATGATACAACAAAGCCTTTAGTTGTAAATCTGGATGAAACAATGTTCTATAATCTGAATCGTGATGGGTTACTCTATGACAGAGATAATACGTTTGTCCTGCAACTTAACACAAAAGAAAAGCTTTTTATAAAACCAGATCTGGATATCCATGAAAGTGAAGGTGATAAGCTACAACTGATTATGAAATGCGATGCCAGGGGGAAAAACCGGGAAGACGCCAGGTTGCACTCCAAAAAAATAAACTATAATTTTTCAATCAAAGAGAATGTGTTGACTCTTCCTCCTTACTACACTCTGCAAAAAGACGAACAATACAAATTTCAGGAGCTGGATATTGACCTGATGGTTCCGAAAGGGACCAAAATAATAGTATCACATCAAATTGAAATGATATTGGACGAGCTAGACTGTCCCTATTCCTTCAGTCGCTGGGATATTTTCGATAACGTATGCGAAATGACCGATGATGGTCTGACCATTGACAAATAACATGAGTTTAAAAGAAGATCTTAAATAATTGGTTTTCAAAAGACGCAGTTCAAAAGTCCTCTTTTTGCACTAAAAGCTCTAAAACACTAAATTTCACTAATTCAGTATTGCTGTTGACCAAGCTGTGTGGAATTTAGTGTATTTGTGTTTTAGTGGCATTTTTTTTCTTTTTAAATAACCTCTTATAAAGAGAATTTTAAAACCAAAATACTCAAAGTTTTGAGTATCTCTCTATTCTTAGAAATTAATTCATCTACCTGGTTAAAGATAAAGGCTATTGAAAATCAATCGAATAAACCTCGTACATACATCGAACTCCCGTCAAGAGAATTTTATAGTTTTATTTATCTGTTTATTAATAGAAAAAATAATCTGCCAATAATCCTGAAAAAAAGATTTGGCGATATTATTTTTTTTATAAATTTGCAGCTCAATTCAAAAAGGATTGTCCCGTGGTGTAATGGTAGCACTGCAGATTTTGGTTCTGCCTGTCTAGGTTCGAATCCTGGCGGGACAACTAAAGCAGAGTGAGAGCGAGGAACGAGAGTGAATCACTCTCACTTTTTTTATACTATACCTTTCTAATAGTTAACTCCAAGCGTTTGAAACGCTTCTGTAATAACACCTATTTGTTTCGTTGGGAAACAAACAACCGGAACAGTTGATTTATTTATCATCTGGTGAGCATAACTGCCAAGTAATAGATTAGCAACACTTTTTTCCTGTTCAGACATTATCGATATTAAGTCCGCTTTTACTTTTACAGCATACTCAATTGTAATATCAGTCAGATTGTTCCCATATAATTCCGTAAGGCTGTTCTTAATATTTAAATAATTCAAATAATTTACAACCTGTTTACCGTGGTTCACAAGTACATCTTTTATTTCAAAACTATCGGACGAATGCACAGTTATTATATCAACCTCTGCATTAAAAGCTTTTGCGAGTTTAGCTGTAAAAGGCACTTTTTCCCTCGTTTCGGGTGTTATGTCAATAGGTAAAACAATTTTTTTAATGCTCTTGGGAATATTCTCCCCTCTAACTGTAAAGACAGGGCATGTTGAAGAAGCTACTATTTTATATGCATTACTCCCCATAAACAACTCTTCCCAGCCAGAATTCCCATGAGTAGAAGTAACGATTAAAGAATCCTCATGCGAAGTAGCCTGGCTAATAACTTCATTATGGATTTTCCCTTCTTTTATAACATAACTTAAATCTGTTTTCGTTCCCTTTTCCTTATATTTCTTAATCAGATTATCAAAATGGTGCTCAACTTTTTTGTGATCAATTCCTGCTTCAGCTGCATAAATATTTTTTTTATCCTGCATTACATGAACCAGTTCAATATTTGATTTAAGATATCCGGAAAGTAACAATGCCAGATCAAGACCTTTCAACGATAATTCAGAAAAATCTATAGGTACAATAATTTGTTTCATACATTAATATTTTAAATATTATGGTTACTGCATATATTTTATATTGTATAAAGATAACAAAATAGTCCCACTAATCCGAAATAAATTTCATATTTTCCTTCTCTTAGGACGCTCATTATCTTTATTTTAAATTTAATTAACAATATATACTCGTCTTAAAACTTAAATTCTGAGTTCTCCTTTATAGTAATTGTTTATTCTATTACGAAAAATTTCGTATTTTTGGCATAATACTTGTAACAATCAATGGTGATCTTCGTCATACGATAGATTACATGTTCGCTTAACCATTATTACTTTATAATTAACATGTGTTTATTTATTCATTTTATCATATGAAATAAATTAAAAAGTCAGGAATATGGTTAGGTTAAACATCATATAATATTATACTTACATTTAATAACACACATCTATGAAAGAAATCTTTACTACTTATTGTTCGAGAATTTTAATAATCTCAAGTTTGCTTTTATTACCTAACTTTTTTGTTTCTGGCCAGACTGTCAGAATAGATGAGTTTATGGCACTAAATCAAACAACTATAGCTGACGAAGACGGCGAATATTCTGATTGGATTGAATTATATAATCCCACAGGTTCGACAATTAATATTGGCGGATGGACATTGACCGACGATAAATTAATGCCTGATAAGTGGATGATACCTGCAATCACACTTGAGGCAAACAGCTATTTATTAATATTTGCATCAGGGAAAAACAGGCAGGTTCAGGGTAATGAATTACATACCAATTTCAAATTAAGTGGTTCCGGTGAATATTTAGGATTATATAATAATTCAGGTATAGTAATAACCGAGTTCGATCCTGCTTATCCTGAGCAACAAGTAGATGTATCGTACGGATATTTGGAAGGTATATATGTTGGCTTTAATGACCCAACACCTGGTTATGCCACAACAGCCGGGGCTCAAACTGTTGTCCCAGCTCCAACATTCGACCATTCTCATGGATTTTATGATGCTGCTTTTGATCTCCTAATATCAGATGAGCTAGGATCAGCCCAAATATATTATACTACTGACGGATCTGTTCCTGGCACATCAAACGGATTTTTGTATTCATCGTCTATTCATATTGATTCAACTTCCATAATAAGGGCAGTTGCAATAGTCTCGGGACAGGAACCAAGCAGAATAACAACCTGTACATACCTATTTTTAAACGATGTTATTCATCAACCGAATAACCCAACAGGATATCCTGCTAACTGGGGCCGTTATACTGAATTGCCAGGCTATGCAATTGCCGACTATGAGATGGATCCTGAATTAATAAGCGATACCAATTATGCAAAGGCAGTAATAGAGGCTCTAAAAGATTTACCAACGATATCATTAGTGACTGATAAGGATCATTTTTTTAGTAATGTAAATAATTCAGATACCGGAGGCATATATATATTTACAGGACCTCCTCTGAGCAACACTGTAAATGGGGTTGGAGATGGTTGGATCAGGCCGGTTTCTTTTGAGTACTTTGCTGATGGTGATACTAATTCCCTCCAAATAGATTGTGGTATAAAACTCCAGGGAGGACACAGCCGCCGACCTGAAAAATCGCCAAAACACTCGTTTCGTCTGGTATTCAGAAACGAATACGGTCCCACAACCTTAAATTATCCTATATTTGGCAATGATGCCAATACAGAATTTAACTCAATAACATTAAGGGCTGGCTTTTGCAATACATGGATACATTGGCAGGCCGAACAAAGAGACAAATCTCTATATTTAACCGACACATGGGCAAAAGATGTACAGAAAGCAATGGGGCATATGGCAGTTGAAAATGATTTTGTGCATCTATATATTAATGGTATATACTGGGGACTTTATAATACGTCTGAAAGGATTGACCGGAAGTTTGCTGCATCATATTTAAGGGGAGACAATGAAGATTTTGATGTGATAAAAGATTATACAGAAGTAGTTGATGGTAATATTGCTGCCTGGAACAGTATGATGAGTCTGGCAAATGCGGGATTTGCTACAAGGGAAGATTTCCAAAGAATACAGGGTAACAATGCAGATGGTACGCCAAACGGAGATTATGAAAATCTTCTGGACATGAACAACTTCATTGATTATTTTATCATTAACCTCTATGGAGGAAATACAGATTGGGATCATCATAACTGGGCAGCCATACGAAACAGAGTGAAACCCGGAAAAGGATTTCAGTTTATTTGCTGGGACGAAGAACACATCCATAAGGATGTCTATGATATGGATGCCATGGGTACAAATAACTCAAACTGTCCAAGCCGGATTTTTCAACAACTAACTCAAAATGCAGATTTTCGGCGATTATTTGCTGATCGGGTAGCTAAATATTGCTATAATGATGGCTTTTTAACCCCAGACAAAGCAGAAGAATTTTGGGTACTACGAAATAACGAAGTTGAAAACTCCATGTTTGCAGAAGCAGCCAGATGGGGAGATTACAGGAGAGATGTACATTCATGGCAGACAGGTCCCTATGAACTATACACGAAGGAAACACACTGGGACCCACATAAGGATTACTTACAAAATACTTACTTCCCACTTCGTACCGATGTTTTTCTTAATACATTAAAGGCCTATGGACTATATTCTCCTGTTGACCCGCCGATACTAAAGATAAATAATTCTCCTACAACTCAAGCCTACATTAACATAGGAGATGAACTTAGTATAGGTGCTATTGACGGAGAAATCTATTACACCATAGATGGCAGTGATCCGGCAGACTGGAGTAATGCAGTAGAAAGTGAAGGCTATTCTCTCATTCCAGCTGATGGCAACAAACAGGTACTTGTTCCAAAATCAGATCAGGGAACAGCATGGATGACAGATGTGGGATACGATGATTCAGGATGGTCGACCTGTTCGGGAGGTGATTATGGAATTGGAGGTATAGGTTACGATACGGATCCGAATTCCTACTATCACTATTATATTGCCCTGGATGTAGCCAGTGAGATGCACGATGGAGCCTCACCAAACACATCTTGTTATGTGCGTTTTAAATTTGAAGTTACTCAGGACCAGCTTGATAATATGGGTCAATTATTATTACCCGTAGCCTACGATAATGGTTTTGCAGCCTGGTTAAATGGAAGCCTTGTTGCTGAATCAAATGCATCCCTCCCTCTTTCATGGAACTCACATAATAGTGGAGACCATCCATTAGAGCGTATAGAGTATTTTGATATTTCACCTTTTATTGATAGTCTGGTAGTAGGCACCAACCTGTTGGCCGTTCAGGGAGTAAACGATACAGTTACCAGCCAAAACTTTTTTATTTATGCTGAACTAGTTGGTATAGACAATGCCGGTGGTGGTGAAATGTCAGATTCTGCCCGACTTTATACAAGTCCAATAAGCTTAAATACCTCGACAAATATAAAAGCCCGGGCGATTAAGCATGGCGTTTGGAGCCCCATGGTTAGCGGACATTACGTAGTGCCTGATGAATTAAATGATTTAATGATTACCGAAGTACTTTACCATCCAATAAACAACTCCTGTTCAACGGATAGTTTGGATGGTGAAAAATTTGAATTTATCGAAATAAAAAATACGGGATTAAATACGATGTGTCTTGGAGGTGTTAAATTCGAAAAGGGAATCGACTACGAATTTGAAGAGGATGCAGTAATTGAACCAGGCGAATTTATAGTTCTGGCCAGAGATATAAACTACTTCTACGCCCGTTATGGTTTTGTGCCATTTGACGAGTATAATGGAAAGCTTGACAATGATGGTGAAAGAATTATGATGGTTAACCAGGCAGGAGACACAATATGCTCATTTAAATATAATGACAATCCCTACTGGCCCCAAAGTCCTGATGGCGAGGGCAACTCATTGGTATCCACAGATTATGATCAAACCGGTGGCCAGGATAGTTCGATGTACTGGAGGTCATCATTCGAAATTGGAGGATCTCCTGGTGCCGATGATGTGGCAGGAATTGCATACATGCTTCCGGATACTTGCCCTGTAGTTAATATCCATGAACCAATTACTTTAGCTGAAAAAACAGGTGTAATACTGGATCAAAACTATCCGAATCCATTTAGCGAAATAACCTACATTCCTTATATACTGAATGAAGAAGCTCAGGTTAAATTAAGCATCTATAATATTGTTGGGCAACAAATTGCCACCCTGGTAAATAGCCAGCAAAGAGCAGGAGAACAGCTAATTGAATGGAATGGACGTAATAATTCCGGCGAGAAAGTTGAACCCGGTATTTATTTCTACAGGCTTGAAGTAAGAAGCGAAAATTTCAACAATGTAGTAATCAAGAAAATGATTATAACTTATTAAAAATCAGACCTGACAGGTTTCCAAAACCTGTCAGGTCTTTTATCTTTACTTACGCAAACTTTGATACCACAGTAAATTTTCCCATCCCCTGTTTACCTGTAACAATAATATTTCCGCATCGCAACCAGGCATGGGCAATCATCTTTTGCTTTTCATCTTTTGCAACTCCCAGATATAGTGTTGAGGGTATCTGTTTTTTATTTAGTAATTTTTTTGCAGTAATAGCTTCTGCAAGGCATTTTGGTTTAACAATATTGTATCTGCTCGCCCTTCTTATACTGTCTTTTACAAGAACTACATATGATTCCCATTCGGGCATAAGCGTATCCGTTGTTTCCTGATCCTTTTCTCCAAGCTTTGTGGCATACTTTTTAAATGGAAGAATTACCAAGATAAGCCTAACCCAAATGAATAAAAATAAGGCTTTGAAATAAGTCCTCCTTTCCAAAGAGTTGAGTGAACTATATTTTTTCACCTTATTCACTACAAAATAATTAACAGGTTCTTTCCAGATAAATCATTTATAAATGAAAGCGTTTCCTCCTCACATTGTTCCCTTTCTACTTCAAACTCATCCAAAAGCTGAATTATTAAATCCTCAATTTTTGTTTCATTTTCAATAATTGCCCATATCCGGCTTCCTATAGGATCTAATCCATAGTACTCGCCGTTTTCCATGCTCATCATCACTGTTTCACCATCCATGTCACTGGATATCATCTCAGGATTCCGTTTTATAATGCTTTGTAGTGAAAGTATATGTTTGCCCATAGTATAATTTTTAAATAGGATAATAACCAAACCTCTCCATTACTTTTTTATGCTGATGAATAATCAAATCTGCCTGTTCTTTACTTAATTCATCCTTCCATGTACCTTCTTTCCCCTGCCTGAAGAAAGCAGGTGAATCCGGCGCCTTTTCCTTAAATCCTTTTTCTTTTTCCTGTTGGTGCAATTGGTTAAATTCACTTTGCCTTATAGCTTTTTGTATCTCCTCATCCGATTTTTTAAAACCCAAAAACTGTGCTGCTTGCTTAAATGTTTCAAAACTATTGTATATCATATCTTCATACTTTAAAATGTGAACAGGCAGGTTTGAAAGATCGAGCCAGCTTTCAACATGTTCACTCCAGGTTAAAAGCTTTTGTTCAAGCTGGTTGTGCATCAAGTGATCTTTACTGCAGAATGCATAACTGGTTTTACCCATCAATGCAATAGTCTCATCCAATGCCTTATTCAAATGATTAGCAAAAGATGCAGCCACATCAAGAGGATTTCGTATGACATAAACTACTGATTTGCTAACTTCCGCAGGAATTAATGGCCTCCCTGAAGCAGTTGCAATATATGCATCATGTATTTTCCTGTAAAGAATACCCTTGCTCATTTTAGCAAGGTGAATATATACATCCGGTCTAAGGTTCTCGATCTCCTCACGTGTCAGATCTGAAGACGAAAGACCTGATATTTCATCAAACACTTCCCGGCTACTGGCAATCGGGCCACCTGCCAGATTATTAATATCCATCTCCTCATCAGGCCTTAATAAACAGGTTAAAAACACCCTTAACCAGGTATTCCCTGATTTGGGATATGATGCCAACCATATTATTTTTCTGAGGTCTTCCACCCTATTTTTGCAATTGCTTATTAATAATTTCAATAATCTCTTTGTCATGATACCCTTTTCGCGGCCTTACAATACGGGTAATTTTTACATTGGCTGCCAATTGACTGCTCTGTTTTAAATGATCTGCCCGCAATTCTTTATTTCCTGCAAAGTTGAAACGATATGTATTGGATTGTATAGCCTTGAATTTTTCCATACCCTGAACCTCTGTCACCTCGTATCCTTCAGAATTCTTTATTGAAAGCACGAATATGTGACGCAAAGGCCTTGGTGTAGTAGAAAACTCATCGTGAAAATGCACGCCATGTTTTTCAATATTTGTCCGTATCTTTTTATACGAGCCCGGATGCTCCCCTAAATACTTCACTGCATCCGCCCATAGCTTCATTTGGGGGTATGCAGGATTAATCAACGGCTTCCCATCCTGAAAAGTAATAACACTGATATCATCTGCCAGTAGCTTTTTACCTGTTTTTACTATTGAAGCTGCCAGGGTAGACTTCCCCGCACCCGATATGCCACAAAGGGCAATAGCTTCATCTCCTATTTCAATAGAACTGGCATGTAAGGGTAATAATCCCCTTTGATGAAACAATGCACCAAGCGTAGACCCAAGCAAGAACAGACGCATTTCATTATCCTCTGTTTGTGGTTTTTTTTCTATTACAATCTTATTCCCATCTTTTACATAAAACCTTCCAATATTATCTACTGTAAGTATAAATTCCGTGTCGTTTGCCTGAAATCGTGCTCCGGAAACGATAATATTATCCAATTGTTCAGGCACTTCACCCATATTAATGGTCACATCCACATCTGCTTCCTTTGTTGTTAATAACTCGGGAATTTCAAACGATGATTCAAAATGTAATCCAAATGCTTTATATTTAAATAATTTCGTCAAGTATGTGTATTTTTGCAAAAATAGCTAAAAACCATAAATTTACTATAAATCCCTTGGTTACCGACCAATATAAAAAGATATTTTCACCGGAAGAGCAACTGCTTGTGGATTTGATCCGAAATGAAATAACAGATAATGCATCTGAAGGTTCATTGGATTTTAAAAAGGACATCAATTGTGAACTCCTATTTTCACTGATTGAAAGACACCGGTTAATCCCAACATCTTATATTCAACTAAAAAATTATGTGAATGTACCCGAGAATCTTTTTCAGAAGTTGCATGAAAAGTATGAAACCAATACCCGAAGAATGCTCAGCCTGGCAACTGAAATGGCACGTGTTTTTTCGTTTTTTGATGATGCAAATATCCCGTTTATAGTGTTGAAAGGGCCTTTGTTCGCAAAGTGGTGTTATGGGGATTTTAGCATGCGGCAATCCAGGGATATAGACATTCTTATACATCCTGATAACTTGCAGCAAGCTGAAGATCTGTTTAAAACTCAAGGCTATAAAAGGATCTCTCCAGACATCGAACTCACACCCAAACAATACAAGGTTAACTTAAAAGGCACGCATGAATATTCATTTATGCATCCCGACTGCGGAAACCTTATTGAAATGCACTGGAGGATGTTCACCATGCAATCACAACTCCCGGTAACTTTAAATGAAATTTTCAGGCAAGCAGAAGTATTTGAACTGGCAGGCAAAAAGCTCAACGTGCTAAATTCAACCCACCTGGTATTGTACCTTCTTGTGCATGGCTCCATTCATGCCTGGTTTCGCCTGTTCTGGCTGCGTGATATCGGCTATTATATGAAAAAGCATGCAGTTGATATGAATCATGTTCTGATTGAAAGTAAAAGACTGGGAGTTGACAGGAGTGTTATTCAAGGGTTAGTACTAAGTAATCTACTATTTGACACATCGATTCCTGACGATATTAAAAAGGAATACAAATCTTCATCAGGCCTGCAAAAACTCGTAAAAAGTTCTCTTCATGCAATAACTTCAAGGCAGGAACTCAATACAACTTCAAAAATTGCTAGGGTTCACCGGCCCATCTATTTAATGCACCTTCGCAGGGAATGGAAATACAAATTTAACTGCATATATAAACTGCGCACGAATGTTTCAGACTGGAAAGTGATAAAATTGCCAGACGGCCTGTTTTTTCTTTATACCATTCTCAGGCCATTTACGTGGTTTTATAATGCATATTTGAAAAGGACAATGAAAGACGAAAGGCGTAGGACGCAGGACTAGGGACAAGAGCCGGGAGATGAGAAAAAATTTGAAAATAAAACCTGAAAGGAATCATAGTTTTATTATATCTTCTTATGTTAAACCAAACAATTTTACTATTTTGGGACAACAAAAAAGGTGCATTCTATATTGTATTCCATGAAAGAAATTGTTTTTTTACAGAGAAACAAAGCGCGGTGGCAAGAATTTGAAGCCTACTGTATGAATGGCAGGAGACATAACCCGGATAAAATGGCCGAGTTATACATTCAGATAACTGACGACCTGGCGTATGCCCAGACATACTATCCCGGAAGTACTACAACACAATATCTGAATGATCTCGCCCTGAAAGCACACAGCATAATTTATATAAATAAAAAAGAAAAAGGAAACCCGATACACCGCTTCTGGAAATATGAATACCCCCTGATTGTATTTAATAACAAAAAGTATATTCTCTATTCGTTCATCATTTTCACTATTTCCGTTTTAATTGGTATTGTATCCACTGCATATAATGATAACTTCACACGTTTAGTTCTTGGTGACCGGTATGTAAACATGACCCTCGAAAATATACGAATGGAAGATCCAATGGCTGTTTACAAAATGATGGGAGAAGCTGAGATGTTTGGTCTGATATCCTTTAACAACATATATGTTGCCATGCTGGCATTTGTTATGGGAGCCTTTTTTTCCATTGGAACGGGCTATATGCTCTTCACAAACGGGGTAATGCTCGGAACATTCCAGTACCTCTTTTATAAATACGGATTGCTCTACACCGCTTTTAAAGTGATATGGATACATGGCTCATTTGAAATTTTCGCCATTATTGTGGCTGGAGCAGCCGGCATAAGACTGGGCAACAGCTTGTTATTTCCAGGAACCTATTCCCGGAGCAGATCTTTTCAAACTGGGGTAAAACAAGGACTAAAGATCTTTACAGGTCTGATCCCTTTCTTTCTTGTAGCTGCATTTCTGGAAGGTTTTGTAACCCGGCGAACTGAAATGCCTGAATTTTTGAGTTTATCAATCATCTTCCTGTCAATATTCTTTATTTTTTTCTATTTTTACTATTATCCTAAAAAGCTTAAAAAACAAATAAAATGAACTATAACGAACCAATAAAATTTCAACAGGAGAGGGACTTTGGTCAGGTATTTAACAGCACTTTTGCATTTATAAAACAAGAGTACAAAAAACTAGGAAATATATTTATCCGATATTGTACACCCCTTATTTTACTATCAGCAATTGCAACAACCCTATATCAGCACCGGATGCTGGGTTTTGAGTTAAATCCCTATAGCAGTAATCCTTTTGGTGCTCTTGAAGGTCTTGTTGGAATAATTCTATTGATGGCAGTTTTAGCTGCGGCAAGTCATGCAATGATTGCCTGTACTATTTTTTCTTATATAAGTCTTTATTCCACCAAAGGGTCGGAAGGTTTTGAGGCTGAAGATGTTTGGCAAAAGATATCTGAAAACTATTTTAAAGTATTTGGAACCGTAGTACTTGCATTCATTATTATTATGGCAGGAACCGTATTTTGTGTCCTGCCAGGTATTTATCTTGGTGTTTCGTTATGTTTTATACTTATAATTGTTGTGCATGAAAAGAAATCGTTTGGAGATGCATTCTCCCGGAGTTTCGAGCTTTCGCATGAAAGATGGTGGTGGACATTACTTCTTATTATCGTTATAGGCATCATAATGGCAGTGATTGGCCTGTTAATATCTTTACCTTCAACCATAATAACTATGTCATCTGCATTGCATAATATACAATCAGGTGAATACAGCCAAAACCAGAATATAATAATTACTGCAACAAGCGCCGTATCTTCCATTGCATCCCAGATCCTGAAAGTTATTCCATTGGTAGCCTATGCATTTCAATACTTTGCCATAGTTGAGAGCAAAGAAAAACCTTCGCTTATGAACCAAATTGACCAGATAAGCTGATATAGCTTATGAATAAACTTCTTGTATTTGTTTTATTCTTTGCATTTCTACCTGGTTTTTGCCTGGTACAGGAACCTCCAAAATATATTCAGGATGAAATTACTATTCGTTTACCTGAAGAAAAAAAAATTGAAGAATACAAGAAGGAAAAGGAATTCATATATGATATAAGTGTAAAATCTGCAGAAAACTTCTTCATGCGTATGGTGCAATGGATACTTTTCTTTTGGAGAAATGTGATCAGGACAAGCAGATACTTCCCGTTAATTAAATACCTTATTTTCGCGGCACTGATAATACTTGTTGTTATGCAGCTTACTAAGACCAGGCTTTCCGGTTTGTTTTACAAACATATGAATAGGCCATCCATATCTATAACTGAACTGGACATGAACCTGGATAATGAAGAACTGGAAAACCGGATTAAAAATGAAATAAATGCGGGTAACTATCGCATGGCCCTTCGTTTTCTGTATATAAAGCTATTAAAAATCTTAACTGCTTATGACCATATAATCTGGAAAAAAGGGAAGACAGATTATGATTATTTCACTGAACTGGCATCTACTGCATACCAGGAACCATTCAAAAAACTTAGCATAATATACGAGTATACATGGTATGGTAATTTTAAACCAAAGGAGAATCATTTTTCCAGGATATATGATGAATTTAACCAGATATTCAGCCAGGTAAATGCGAAAGCTCAATAAAAATATCATCATTTTGGGTGTCATGATGCTTGGCTTAATAGCCATTGACTTTTTTGCCCCTGAACCTATAGACTGGAATCCTTATTTAAGTAAAGAAGTAAAATCGCCTTATGGTTGTTATATATTTTACAATCTTCTTCAGGACTATTTCCCTGAAAAAAAGATACATACCAATACGCTGAGTTTCTATCAAAGTTTCTTTAAACCTCCTGAAAGAAAAAGTAATTTAATTATCATTACAACCATACTTGATATGGATAACCTGGATCTCTCCAAATTACTAAGTTTTGCAGAACGAGGGAACACAGTCTTTATATCCGCAGCACAAATGAGCCAGAATATTTTAGACTCATTTAATATTTCACTTAAAATGGATAGAATGCCAAATCCCTTATCCAAAGATCCACTTTCCCTCAATTTAGAAAATAAAAAAGTAAGGAGTGATACAGGATTTTGTTTTACCAAAGAATTATATAATAGTTGTTTTGCCTATGTAGGGCAATCAACAATGACGATATTGGGTACAAACTGGAATGGTTCTCCCAATTTTATAATAATTCCTTATGGGCAAGGTGCATTTTACCTGCATACACAGCCACTGACATTTACCAATTATCATCTGCTATATGGTAATTATCAATACGCATCCTTCGTCTTCTCTCATCTCCCTGTAGAACCTACATTTTGGGATGAATACTACAAACCTAATAAGCCCCAGGCTCCATCACCGTTACTTGTTATTCTTTCAAACAAAGCACTTAAAATAGCATACAGTGTGTTAATGATTTCACTGCTCATTTATATGTTCTTCATGTCAAAACGCCGGCAACGAATTATCCCTGTTATAAAACCACCTAAAAATACTTCTTTGGAATTCTTAACTACAATAAGTAATCTGTACCAGTACCAGTCGAACTATTACGACATTGCCACTAAAAAATACCGGTATTGGTTGGATTATATTGAATCAAGATACCATCTGAGACCGGGTAAAAATCATGAAGAATTTATTCATAAATTAGCATTAAAATCCGGAGTGGATGAGAAAAAAATACAAAAGATATTTGAGCTTTTTGGCATCCTTCAATCCAATGCAGAGAAGGTAAATAAAGAACTACTTTTCAGTTTTTATGATAAGGTGGAGGGATTTTATGAAGAAGCGAATTAGGAAGGAGTCAGAATTCAGGAGACAGGAGTCAGAAAATAATATGGAAAATATAATATAAAATAATATGGAAAATGATATGCAATTTGAAAGCAGGCTTGATTTGAGTGAATTAGGTGTGACTGCGGAACAAATAAAACAAGAGATTGGGAAAGTTATTGTAGGCCAGGAAAAGTTTAAAAAACTGATGCTGGTAGCTATACTTGCCAATGGCCATGTTCTGGTAGAAGGAGTACCTGGAGTGGCTAAAACCCTGACGGTAAAGCTAATGGCAAAGGCTTTGTCAGTAGACTTTTCAAGAATACAGTTTACACCCGACCTTATGCCTTCCGATATTCTTGGCACGAATGTGTTCAACGTAAGCACATCGTCCTTTGAATTTAATCCTGGACCTATATTTTCAAATATTATTCTTATAGATGAGATAAACCGGGCTCCTGCCAAAACGCAATCCGCTTTGTTTGAGGTGATGGAAGAAAGACAAGTGACTATGGATGGCAAAACATATAAAATGGAAGCACCATTCCTGGTATTTGCAACACAGAATCCTATTGAAATGGAAGGCACATACAGGTTGCCGGAAGCCCAGCTCGACCGGTTTATTTTTAAAATTACGGTCGATTATCCCAACCTGGAAGAGGAAGAAATGATCATTTACGGGAACCATGCAAGACAGGGTAAGAAAGAGATCGAAAACATTAAAGCTGTATTAACATCAACCCAGATAAAAGAATACCAGGACCTTGTACAAAAAGTGCATATTGAAGCAAACCTTCAAAAATATATTGCCCGGATTGTGCAAGCTACCCGAAACAATGGTTCATTGTATCTTGGGGCATCACCCCGGGCAGCCATCTATATCATGCAATCTGCCAAAGCACTTGCAGCCCTTAAGAGCAGGGACTTTGTTACACCTGAAGACATCCAGGAGGTTGTATACCCCGTTCTGGCGCACCGGTTAATATTAACACCTGAAAAAGAAATGGAAGGTTCTACTACTGAATCGGTCATTGAGAGTATTTTACAAACCACCGAGGTTCCGAGATAAATATGCATCGATTTGAAAAACCTGTATATACATAACCGGCTATTCGCAGCACTAATCGTTTCCGTAACATTATTCGTTATGGGTTTTTTCTTTCCCTTATTTTATATTGTCGCAAAATATTGGCTTGCAAGCATCATCATCCTGTTTATGCTTGATATTGCTATGCTCTTCATACCGCGATCAGCTATAATAGCAGAACGCAAAACACCTGAACGGTTGTCAAATGGCGATGATAACAAAATAAAAATAGGAATTGTAAACAGATATGTACTTTCAATTAAGATCCAGATAGTGGATGAAATACCCCATCAGTTCCAGGTACGGGATTTTAACATTATGACAAAAATGACCCCGGGAGAAGAAAAATGGTTTGACTATATACTAAAACCTGTAAAAAGGGGCTCCTATAGCTTTGGTAAAATGAATGTTTTTTGCAGATCACCCATTGGCTTTGTTGAGCGCCGCTTTATTTTTGATGAAGGAGCTGAAGTTCCGGTATATCCTTCTTTTATTCAAATGAAAAAATATGAATTACTTGCGGTATCAAATAAGCTGGTTGAAGCCGGATTAAAAAAAATACGTAAAATTGGTACTCAAACTGAATTTGACCACATAAGAGAATACGTGAGCGGTGACGATTATCGAACCATGAACTGGAAGGCTACTGCACGAAAAACAAATTTTATGGTAAATCAATACCAGGATGAGCGCTCGCAACAGGTATATGCAATAATTGATATGGGCAGGGTAATGCAAATGCCCTTTGAAGGTATGACCCTGCTTGATTATGCCATTAATACCAGTCTGGCAATTCTTAATATTGCCATAAAAAAGTACGATAAGGCAGGCTTATTAACTTTCACAGAAAAGATAGAGACCTTTCTCCCTGCCGAAAGAAAAGGCAGCCAGATGCAATCCCTCATGGAATTGCTTTACGGTCAAAACACACGATTCAGCGAATCCAACTACGAACTGATGTTTACCACAGTTCAACGGAAAATACGACATCGCAGCCTTCTTATTCTCTACACAAATTTTGAAAGCCTTGTGTCCGTGCGTCGTCAACTTCCTTTCCTGCAAAGGCTGGCAAAAAACCATCTTCTTTTGATTGTGTTTTTTAAAAATACTGAACTTTCTTTCATCCTGGAAAACAGGCCTAAAAACCTGGATGAAATGTACCGTAAGACCATTGCGGAAAAATTCATGTTTGAGAAAAAACAAATTGTGAACGAATTTATGCGAAATGGTATTTATTCTGTACTTACATCACCTGCAAATCTTACCGTGGATACAATTAATAAATATTTGGAATTCAAGGCAAGGGGATTGATCTAGGAAAATACAAAACTTCCATATACTGCCAGGGTTGTTAATATTCCATTAAAATAATGTAGTTTATACTATTATTGGTTCACACAAATTCGCAAAGAATTCACAAAGGTCGCAAAGAACTCAAAATCTGTATTTTGCGGCCTTTGCGTTAAATTATTAGCGACCTTTGCGTGAAACATTGCTTTGTAAGAAACTTACAATGTGTATCTTATGTGTTTATATAATTCTTTTTAAAAAAAAATCAAAAATTATTTAGGGTAAACCAAGATTTAATTGTCTTACTATAAAGGACAATTAATTGTGTTAAGATTATCTTATGAAATTATAGATAGAAGCTAGATTAAGTTAGGGGTTATTTAGGGGTCCATAAAAGCGGACAATCGATGATTGCCCGCTTTTATATTTATTTGCCAATAACATTTTGTTAAAGAAGTATTTTTTTTATTAAGTATAACTTTTTATCAATTATTCGCGTACTAAAACTATCTTTTCAGCTAACCATGCATCTTCCTTCTGATAGCGTATAAAATAAATACCTGTTGCAAACTGACCCAGTTGTATTTGATGTAAATTTGCATCATCAAACTCAAAACGCTCCAGCAGTTTACCGGAAATATCAGCCAGATATACCTCCGTAATTTTATCTTTCGTTTCGATATTTAGTAATCCACTTGTTGGATTAGGATAAACCTTCATTCTTTTATTTGAATTCAGGTTCATGTAGTGAGACATTATATCTTCATTATCATCCTCATCTTGGTTTTCCTCTTCAATGTCTTCTGATGATTGATTTTGAGTGGAATCGGTTTTTATTTTCAGTTCATTTTCTATATCCATTGAATCTAATACGACCGTGGCAATAACTTCTAGATTAATATTATCTTTTTCAAACAATACAGTTGGTTTGAAGTCACACGAAGACGCATAAGTATACTGATAAAAAACCTTTAAAAGCAGATTATTGAACAGATTAACATCATATTTATCTGTAGTTGGTTTTAAATGTGTTCCTCCTACACCACTATGGTCGGTTAAAAACAGATAAGTACCATTTGTTGCAAGAGCCATTGAGCGAAGAAGATATTCTGTACTTTTATCAATGCCGCTACATGCAACAGGTATAATTTTAATACCTTTGGCTGCCGCTTCTTCAGTATCTACCTGGATTTTTTTTATTACGTCAGGATACTGGTGAGGAGGAGCATCCAGTATAAGAAAAATCAACCGGGCCCTGGCATTTTCACTCCAGTTCATGTCATTTATTGCTACATCTAAAGCCTGGTCGACTGCTTCCGGACCATCCCCGCCTCCATCCCCATCTTGTTTGTTAATAAAATCATACGTTCTGGATTTATTTTCTGATAAGTCTGATTTTTTAGTAACATATGCGTCCCCTTCATCACGGTAAAATACTGCACCCATATTTATTTTCATTTCTGTGTGGGTTTTTTCGACTTTATTGATAACGTATTTTAGTTCTTCTTTCAAATAACTGATTTCATCCCCCATAGAACCAGTAGCATCAACAACAAATACTGCTTCTAAGAGATCAGGTACTTCACATTCATCTTTTATAGTAATGCAATTTTGCCCCGATGGAAATTCTGAGGGTTTTTCAATTATGTAGGTTTTATCTTCCCAATTAACCACAATTTTTGAATTTATTGAATCATAATCCGTATAGAAAAAATTATTCCATAACTCAGCCTTACCCGTATTATCTGTTCTTGCTTTCCATATTTTTTCACCGGAAGACGACAAAAGCTCGACCTGGCAATCTATAACAGGCAATCCATTGTTAAAAATTACCTGTACCATAAAACGATGTAAAGGTTTCATTCCCCAAATAGTTTGATATTGAGTAAGATAAGTCTCATTGACATCCGTCCATAAATTCCATTTGGAGAAATCATGCAATTCACCTGCTGTGAGTATTCCGGCCGAAATTTTTGGCTCTGAATAAACCATATCCTCGGATTTGTGTGATTCGGAAGATACAACCCCAGGTACCTTGCCTGAAAGAGCTGATGAAATGCTTCGATCAGATCTATAACTTCTGGTTCCCCTGATACTTGATTTTGATTCAGAAAAACTAACCGATGATACAGCACCTGTCATGCAAGATTTATGCACCGTCCCATACCCAAATACCACTACCTCCTCTAATGCAGCATATTCAGCATCCAGTTTTACATTAATTTCTATTTTGTCCCCTACTTCAACTACCTGAGTTACATAACCTATAAAAGAAATCACAAGAAAATCAGAATCATTAACGGAAATTGAATACTTCCCATCAATATCAGAAATAGTACCAGTTTTTGTGCCTTTGACCATGATATTGACTCCCGGAAGAGGATCTCCGGTCTCAGCCTCCGTTATGGTGCCAGTAATATTTTTTTGCTGGGAGAAGCCAAAATTCAGGCATAATATTCCCATTACAATACATATTATTATTGTTTTCATGACATTAGGATTTTAAAATTAAATGACTAGTTGATCAGAAATACATCATTCAATTTCATAATTGAATGGTAACTTTAATTTGCTTTAAAGAACGTTTCAATAAACCGGTTTTACTTTTTTATAAAAGATACACCTCAGGCCATTATATATTAAGTGTATTTTTTAAAAATTTTTTTTATGCTATTTCCGTTTGCAAACCATTTTCTTCTTTTATAATTATGACCTGTGAGAAAAGCAAATCCCTCATTTTTAGGGAGAAAAAATGAATGCATGAATGAAAAATTTAAAAAAAATGCACATATCGTTTAGGGTATCCCCATGTTAAGTTGTTATTAATATAGAAAGCGGATGCCGAAAAGCTTATAGAGTAGGCGACAATTTAAATTTTTTTATCATGAGAACTAAACTCTTTAATTACAAATTCTTATTGGTAATCACTACTTTGTGCACATTCTATTTTAATATTCATGCACAAAACACGTATCCCTGGCCTTCATCTGGAAATATTGGTATAGGAACCACAAGCCCAGGCGCGAAACTCCATATTTACCAAAGTTCTAATGCAGATGCAAGTATGTGGATTCAAAGGGCATACAATAGTAGACATTGTATCTCTATTTATAAACCCGCTGGAACCCTATCATACACAAATCCATTGTGGGCTTCCGGAATATATGCAAACACGACGGATTATACAATCTGGAGCTATGGAACATATGATTCGAAAAAACTGGTTATTAAAACAGACGGTAAAGTTGGTATTGGAACGACTGCCCCTGGAGGTAAATTACATGTTAGTGCTACTGGTGGTTCAGGTATTGTACTGACACATTCCAATAGTAATTATTGGAGTTATGGCATACAAGCTAATGTAGATAATGAAAAAACAAAAGCACTTGCAGTTAGAAACTATACCTATCCTGAAGGTGAAAGGGATATATTTTTAGTATATGGAAATGGAAATGTAAATGCAAAAAGCATATATGCTGAAGCTTTCCAAGTCAGACCAGATGCTATGGTAATTTGGTATGATCAGGTTTTTAATAAAGACTATAATCTTATGACCTTAAGTGAACTTGAGAACTATGTTAAAACCAATAACCATTTACCTGACATTCCATCAGAAAGAGAAGTGAAGGAAGAAGGATTTAATATGGCAGAAATGGATGGATTATTACTTAAAAAGATTGAAGAATTAACATTATATGTGATTGAACTGGAGAAAGAGATTGAACAGTTAAAGCAGGAGAATAAGTAGTAACGATTAAACTTTATAAATTATGAAAAGATATTTATTAATATTAATCGTTATTGTGCATGTATGTAGTAATGCCTTTGCACAATTTGTTGAGATTGATGAAGAAACAAAGAAGTTTATGCTGAATGGTGAGGAGTTTTATCCGGTGGCGATGAATTATAGTACAAATTTTCGTTTTGATGGAACAAAAATATATGTTATTCCAGCCCATGGATATGGCTCAACAAATGCTATTGAGTGTGACAATGGAACAGATTGTTTGGAGACAATTAAAGCTGATATGCAAATGCTTCAAGATCTTGGATTTAATTCTATCAGGTTATTAGGATTTAAACCTCGTTATATAGATGCGGAAGAAACTCAATTAGGTTATTCTATTATGTATACAGATTATCCTACTACTATAGACCAACCCTTTCAGGAAGATTTCTCAGATCAATTTCAGGTTCTTCATAGTATTTTGGATATAATTGAGGAAGTTGGTCTTAAAGTTATTATTGCAACTAATGGAGCAATTCAAGATCCAATATGGGAAAATTATTTAGCTGCATTATTGGACGAATTTAAGGATAATACAACCATTTTTGCATATGATTTTTTTAATGAACCTTACTTATACGATCCGGAAGTAAGAACAAAAGATGAGGTTTGTGGAATTGTTAGCGAATGGAGACTACTTGTTGACACTTATGCACCGAATCATATGTTAACCATAGGTTTTAATCATGCATTTGAGGTTTTCGAATGGGATCCTGAGATTCTACCTGTTGATTTTGCATCTTTTCATCCTTATCCAAATGAGCGTTCATTTTACAATGATGTATATTGGTATGGACAATATATTACGAAACCATGGATTATCGGAGAAACTGGTATAGCAGCTGATAACATTTCTGTCAGTTATGAAGAACAACGTAGTTATGCTAAATCTACTTTACAGAATACAATAAATTGTGGAGGAAGTGGCTATTCCTGGTGGCAATATCAGGAAGTTTACTGGGGTAGTTATTGGCAAAACTATCTAGGATTAATTAACCGTATTGGCATAACCCAGACGAGCGAACCAAATCTATCCATAGAAGGAACTCCAAAGCCTGCAGCATATGAATTTGTTGATTTTGGTTCATATACACCTACTTTTGACTGTCCTTGTTCAGATAATTTTTATAATCCAAATGGGTATAAGAACTTTAATATATCAGGCAGGCTGGTCAATGGTAATACTGGAGAACCAGTTTCTGGAGGAGCTCTTTTGGGTTGGAATCAGAGTTGGGGAGAAATAAGAAATGTTTTTGCTCATCCGGATGGAACTTTTAATTTTTATTCGGATGTTATGCTTGTTCATTTATGGGCATCAGCTCCGGGGATGACTAGAAATTCATTTGATGTTAATTGGAATTTGCCTCCAATTAATATGGATGGAGGAACAGTTGAAATGGGGGAAACACTGACACAAAAGACATCCACAACCATAACTACTTCGAATTATTTGGTAGATGGAAATGGATCAACAGGTGGAATACTTAGACTTTATGCTGGTCAAAATATTCGTTTTGAGGATGGATTTAAAGTAAACAAAGGAGGACGTCTTATTGCAATGAATAAATACGATATTGGTGATGTAATTGTATATCCCGTAAACTCATGCAACACAACTTTTAAAAGTATTACTAATTCAGGAGCAACAAAAGCAAAGGAAATTGATTTACAAGGGATAGATATAAATAATATTTCTATTTATCCTAATCCAAGTGATGGGGAATTTGTTATTTCTGGATTAAATGATATTAATAATGTTGATATTGAGGTGTTAGATATAATGGGGAAACCAATATATAATACCAATGTAACAGAAAATGAAACGGTTATTAATATATCTAATCACCCTGAAGGAGTATATATAATTCGAATTGTGAGAGATCAAAATGTGATAACCAGACGAATACAAATTCGATAATATGAGTTTTATTTTTGAGAGTGTCACATATATGGTGATACTCTCATTTGATTAATAATTTTAACATTTGAAAGTTATGATTACTCAACGACTATTTTTTAAATACACTATAATGTTTATTATATATTTAAATGCTCAGGTATTTACTAGTGGACAAACACCCCTTAATACTATAGCAAAAGATAAATTAGAACAGAAGTGTATAAGTTATCCAATAACAATTGCTGTAATTGGAGATCCTCATCCCAAAGCTAGTGTTACATATAAATCATATTATGATGATTTAGTTCCAATTCTTAGAGATATAAGAAAATATAATCCGGATTTAATCATTTGTTGTGGTGATATGACAGATGGAGGATCTGTAGAGTATTTTAATGATTTTGCAGATATAATTAATTATTGGATGGATACAACTTCTATTCCCTTTTTCTGTTTACCTGGTAATCATGATTTTGATAGGAGCTTGTTCAATGATTATTATAATATCATTGGAGAGGAACTAAACTACTGTTTCGATGTTGGACATACTCGATTTGTTTTATTAAATAATGTACAACAGCCCGGAGATAATGCGTGGACTGTAGATTTTAGAATATCAGATGAGGCAATTACAGATGCTATTAAATGGATAGTGAATATGCCATTAAATGGATTCGTTTTCACACATGTACCATTATATGAAAGCTCTTTTGCATCTTGTGGTATTTTTTCGGAATGTAGTGATCAATATACTATTGGTCCTGAGTCAGGTTATCCAGCACTTCATCTATTAAATAAGACTTATAATGTAAGATCTTTATTCTCAGGTCACCTACATAAATTTGCTAAAGGGAATTATGATGGGGTAGACTATTTCATAACAGGCAGTGCCGGAGGTAATGTTGATTGTGATCCAAAAGGAGAAATAAATCATTGGATGCTGGTTACGGTTGATGAAATGGCTAATATAAGTGCTGAGGTAAAATGGGAAGATGGTACTACTGATTATTATTCATTAACAACTCCTTTTATAACAGGTACCACTTTTACTAAAGAGCAAATAACCGAGAACACAAAAAAAATATATTATGCAAGCAATAGTATTACTGCCGGAAATAACTATAATATAGTGGATAATGCAACTGGTACGGGTGATATAAAATTTGTTGCAGCAAACATAATTGAGCTAACAACAGGGTTTACTGTTGAAAGAGGTGGTAGATTTACTGCACGGATTGTACCGGAATTACCATGTGGAAGCACAAAAAGTGCTACAGTTGCACAAACAGGATCATTACAAGGCATTACAAACTATTCTCAGGATGTTTTAGAAGAAATGGTTAATGTATATCCTAATCCTGGCAAGGGATATTATTATATCAAAGGCTTGGAGGTAAATAGCAATGCATTAATAATAGTTAAAAATGCATTAGGAAATACTGTATATACTGAGAAAATTTCAGTTTTTTCAGATGCTTCAATTGATATCTCGAATCAACCAGATGGCATCTATTTTATCACCATAAATTTGGCAAATAGTATTATTAATAAACGGATTATTAAACAATAATCAGTAATAGATAATTAGAAAAGCAGGTTAGTCATTCAACCTGCTTTTTTATTTTACTCCAGCCAAAACTCCAGCGGTTCCAGCTGAAATATCAGGTCATTTGGTCCTTTTACCAGAATATTGGTAATATAAAACCGGGAGCCATCATCAAGATCCTGTATATACTGCCTTTGCTGGTCGGTAAAGCTCGCGCCATTTGATCTTAGGCCATATGTATCGTTGCGGCGATCGGATACTGTAAATTCCATCACCTCAAAACGGGTATATTCGTATGCTTTGGGCTGGTCTATATCTAGTTTATTCACATACATTAAATCTTGCTTTCGCAATACGCCTCTCGAAACTCCCAGAACAGAAGCATGAAGCTGCGGTAATGGCAACGCCAGAAAATCCACTTTTGTTTCTTCTCTCACAATACCTGTTGAATCACTTATTGTAACGGTTATACTCACCAATCCCTCTTTATATACCCTGGCCATATATTGTTTGCCCACCTTCCGGATTTCTCCTTCGCTAATACTTACATCATATAATCCATCCGGCACATCCGCATATATGTCAATCGGATTATCAATCCCGATAAATAGCATATCTATCCTTTCCTGGATATCCGGCCTTCCTTCGGTTTCCAATTGTATGGTATCGGGAATTACGATGGAAAGGATACCGACGGCGCATCCCTCCTTCCCTTCCTTAAAAGACATCAGCACCCTGTATACAGCGCTTTTATCACAATAGTAATCAAAAGACCGGTCGTCAATATTTTCGTAAAGATTTAAGGTTGACCCCAATAGTTCATTATTAGTATACAATTGCATAATGGCCTCGCCTTCTTTATTTTCATCGCTCAGAACATTAAAGCGATAAATAATATTCTGCCTCAGGTATACCATGAAGCTTATAACAGGGGCCGGTTTTTTGGGAGTGCCTTTTTTCAGTTGTATTTTAAAATCGCGTACAAAGATGGTGTTGTCCCCGCTTTCCAGAAAGGCTTTTTCAACCAGGGAGTTGTCGCATTGCCCGTAAATAGCTACAGGAGTTAATAAAAGAAAAAGGATTGTCTTAATTCTGATCTTCATTATTGCCAAAAGTAAAGAATTTTCCGATTCTTTTTTTGGTAATTATATCAGCAGACATCATTGCATTGAAATTTTTTTTATCAATCTGGAACCATGTATGATCTATGGAATAGTGCCATGTACGGTTATTTCCCTTATGATTGAAGCCTAATCGCTGGCCATAACCTTTGGTGTTAATAATATTATTTGGATCGGGTTCGGAATTTAATCCGGATATGTCAATAAAGTCAGACCCATCCTGGTAGAAATTAAAATCGTTCGGATAAATTCCTTCCATGGCAACAAATATACCCTCTTTGGGAATCCGGATATCGTATTCATACACATCCACATTAAACCAGCCCTCCACATCACCCGGGGTAATAACCAGCATTTCAGACAGAAGGTCTTCACCAGGCTTGCCAGTCAATGTATCCATAGAATATATTCTAACCCTGAAAGGCGCATCCGTATCACCTTTCCCGGTCAAATAGTAGTTCACGGATTTTAGCTTAGATTCTCCTCCTTTTTTGTTTTCAATCCATATAGCAGTTTGTTGGCCATGAGTATCCATAAATAGTGAGCCGAATGAAAAATTACCGTTATTCCCGATTTCTTTAATTTCCCTTTGTTGTGTACTAACTCTTACAGGAGGTAAAACAAACGTTTTAGGAGTAAGGTAGACTGTATGCGTCCCTTTCTGGGAGAGTATATTTGATGAAAGTGTTATGTTTTCATATCCCATGGACGATATATATATTGTATCTTCCTCATAATCGGATATAACTGTCATCTCAAACTCTCCTTCCTGATCTGCTATCGTTCCCAGATAGGTGTCTTTAACACGCACACTTGCATAACTAACTGGTAATTTTGTTTCTCCATCAATCACCCTTCCTGAGATGACATATTTCTTTTTTAGTCTTTTCCCCTCTTCTTTTAAAACAATATTATTCCCATAAAACTGAAAGGTTATATTCGTGTTTTTAAATAATTCTTTCAGGGCATCCTTCATGGGCTTATCCTTAATATTGCAGGTAATCTTCTGCTGAAGTGACGGAAGGGATGTAAAGTATGTGAAATAATGATTTTCCTTCTCTGATAAATTTACCAGTATTGTCCTCAATTCTGTATCCTCATATACAATCGAAATTTTACGTTCCGGATCTATTTCCTGGGAAAAAAGGGAATACGATAACAAGAAACATAATCCGATTATTGCTACAAGACATTTCAATTAAACCAGTTTTAAAGAATGTAAAGTTCAATTTCACGCAAAGGCCGTAAAACATTAAAACAAATATCGCAAAGGCCAACTTAACATATTTTACTACACCATATAAAACCTGAGTAGAAAATATTCTGTTATTTTAATTCTTCTTTTTGAGTATGATATGCTCCCCTGAATGAGTAACTATGACTTCATCTGTCAATTCAATTACTTTAAGGACATCCTCCAGTTGCGGTTCACTAAAAGTAGTTGTAAGCTCCATATTACCAACATATTCATCTCCAATGAGGATGCTGGTCTCAAAATAGTTGGACAGAGTTTGTGCTACATCCTTCATGGCTGTGCTCTGGAAAACAATTTTCCGCGTTTTCCATGAATCAAAATTCTCATTTCGGATTACAGACTTCTCAATAGCCTGTGTCTCTTTATTTAGCACACATTGCTCACCGGCAGCTATTTTTGTCGTAATTGTATTATCATCCAATGAATTAACCCTAACTAAACCTTCCGATACGCTCACAATCTCTTCATTTTCTTCATCCATAGCCCTCACATTAAATGATGTACCCAAAACTTTTATTGCCGCATGTTCTGTTTCGATGATAAAAGGTTTACCAGTATCTTTAGTAATTTTAAAATATGCTTCACCGGTAAGTTTTACTCTTCTCTCATTTCCTGTAAATTCTTTTGGATAGGTAAATGTTGATGAGGAATTTATCCAGATTATACTTCCATCGGATAGCTTTAATTCTACCCTTTCGTTAATAACTGTATTCACTGTGACCCGGGAGACATCTTTATGTTGCTGAATGCTCCTGTAACCAAAATACAAGCCGGTCAATAAAACAATAGAAGCTGCTACCCGGTATATATACCTTAGAGTTCTTGATCTCCCGTACCTGTTGTTTATCATTGAATCCGGATTGCTATCAAATGCAGCTATTTTTTGATTTACTTTTTCAAGACTTGCTTCTACATCAAAATCAGGTGTTTCAGCCACAGTATTCTCCCATACCGCCTGAAATTCGTCAAACAACCGTTCGTTTTTGTCCGACATTTTTCGCCAGTTCTCTATCTTGTTCTTTTCCAATTCCGTACAATTGCCGGAAAAGAACTTCACTATCTCACTATCTGTCATATCCTTTCGCATATATAAATATATTTACCTTTAAGACCATTGCCAAATGAAAACCCCTACAATTTAGTATTTTTTATAAAAAAAGTTTTTCAAGCATAGGCTTAAGCGTTGCCCTAAGCTTATGAAAGGCTTTAGTCATTTGATTTTCAACAGTTTTATATGATAAATTTAAATAATTAGCAATTTCTTCGTTGGTTAATCCTTCATTGCGGCTCAAATAAAAAACCAACCTGCATTTTTCAGGCAGGGCTTCCATACCTTTTTGAACAAGGGCATTTATCTCTTCCGAAGTAAGTTTATTCTCCGTATCATCCTTTTTCAGGCTCATTTCGGCATAAGCTTGTTCATAACTCATCCGGGTATTCTTCTTTTGCAGGTAATTAAGGGCTGTATTTTTCACAGAAACATACAGGTATGCCATGAGCGACTTCTGGATTGCAATAGTCTCTTTCTGCTCCCATAAGCGTACAAAAAATTCCTGCACTACTTCATCAGTTGTATCCTTGTCTTTTACATACTGATAACAATACCGGCATAATGGCTTGTAATACACCCTGAACAGTTCATCAAAAGCGGCTTTGCTACCCTTCTTTAACTGGTTGAATAGTAATATGTCCTTTTGCGGATCCAATGATCTGATTAAATTCGAAATGCTAAAATAAGAATTTAAACCGAATTGTATAAATTTTTGCTTTTATTGAATGAACAACTTATTAAAATCGTGATAAAAAATAAATAAAACGTAAAACATATATAAATATAAATGAGGTTATTACAATTAGAAGGAAAATATTTCGAATATAACGGAGCTTATTGTTTTTCAAAATCAAATAGCCAATCTCAACAAAATATAAAAGGAATAGAGGGACTACTGCAAAATTGTATTGAATGGCCTGCCCGAAATGAAAATGCATCAACGAGCTAATTGCTCTTGAGATTCCACAAAACGGACACTGAAATCCCAAAATACGATAGTGTAAACAAACCTGGAGTCCTGAATCAGAGATTTTTTCTTCCGGGATAATAGCTGTTACTGCCAGCAATATGCCAACAACAACAACCAGGATATACTGGTCACGTATGCTAAGCTTTATTTTTCGTATAGTATTGAATTTCACGTTAATCCCCGCTCATTTTAACAATTTTCGGATAAAAAATCCCTTCTGTTTCAACCAGGTCCCTTTGGTATTTCATTACCCTGGTAATATCTTTATAAGCCATCGGGGCTTCATCTGTACCGCCTCCTATAAGCGTAACACCTGCACTTTGCAATACCTGGTTTAACTCTTTCTGGCTAAAGGATTGCTTTGCCCTTGAACGGGACATCTTTCGCCCGGCCCCATGTGAAGCGGAATATATCGAGTCCGGATTGCCCATCCCTTTTACAATATATGCGGGTGTGGTCATAGATCCCGGAATGACTCCCAGTACACCCTTTTGTGCCGGCGTAGCTCCCTTTCTATGGACTATTACATCAGTCCCGTCATCCAGTTTTTCTTTCCAGGCAAAGTTGTGATGGTTCTCAACCTTAAACAAAGGTTTTTCACCCAGGTATTTTGCAATTTTCGCATGGATTATCTCATGACATGCTTTTGAATAGTCCCCTGCAAGGCTCATAGCTTCCCAGTACTCAATTCCTTCCTGTGTGTCAAGGTCAATCCATGCCAGGTTTATCGCACCTTTGGGTAAAGCACACAAACGTTTTGCAATCTGGGTGTAATGTGTGGCAATAGCCGCCCCCAGCCTTCGTGAACCTGAGTGGGATAGTATTCCTAAATAACTTCCGGCAGGAATATGAAAACTGTTGCCATCTGTAAGCTCAACAATACCAATATCCACAAAATGATTCCCACTCCCTGACGATCCTAACTGTTTATATGCAGTGGATTTATATTCCTTCAATATTGGAATTTCAAAGAATATCTTCCTGTCCATCACTTCATGATCTTTTGGTCCCGATACAGTAGCATTTTTCCCAAAACTGGTACATTCTTCAAGCATATTTTTAAGGCTTGCTTTACTCCCATTAATATAAGAAGGAGGAATATCAAACACTGAAAGGCACATGCGGCATCCGATATCCATGCCCACACCATAAGGAATAACTGCGTTTCGTGTAGCCAGAACTCCCCCAATAGGCAAACCATAACCTTCGTGAGCATCAGCCATAAGGGCTCCCTTTACCGTAATAGGAAGTTTCATGGCCATTTCCATCTGGTTTATTGCCGAATACTCTACTTCATTTACTCCATAGGAGGTATAATCCTGGTGATGGCTCCTTAGACTTATTGAGAGGGTTTGGTTTTTCACTATTATTTTTTCAGATGCCTGCATTGGGGGATATAAAGCTTCAACGATGGGGCTATATATGTTATGCTTTCGATATTTCTCTTTATTCTCGAAAATGTCTTTCAGAACCTGAATCGCCTGCATTTTTTCATTGCCCCTGAACCGGGATTGAATAATATTTATGGCTACCGATATTGCTTTATCATTGGTATATCCTATTTTATTTAATTCCCGGCCACGTAATTTAAGCCTTTTCATAACTACAAAATTAGACGATTATTTAAACTATAACAGTACATTCATATACATTTAACATGTATTATTTAAAAACAATTTAAATAAACAATAAAATGAATAATTTATGGTTCATTTTCAAAAACTTACTAAAAAAGTAATGTAAAATTACTAATATTGTATCGTAAATCTTATTAAAAAACTATCATTAACATTAGGGGAAATTGGATGTTACTTGTCATTGTAGTAAGGATTCCATATTAAATTAAAATTCACTATGAAAAAACTATTATTCAGTGTTTGCCTGATATTAGGAATATTGGGAAATTTAACAGTTAAAGCTCAGCAAGCAACGACTATTATTAGTTTTAAATCGGGCAAAAACCCTGGCGAATCTTTAGAGATGCCTGTAAGAAAAGTTGCCCAGCAAGGGGAAAAAGATGTTTTGGTAGAATACTCCTTTGAAGGTGCTACCCGGGCCATTAAAGAGGTAAACGAAGTACAATATGATTTTTTACATGTGGAAGGTTTTGGTTTGCTTTCACAGGTTGGAAAACCTGCACTGCCAATGCATAATGATATGATTGCCCTACCAATTGGATCAGAGGCAAAAATCGAGATCCTGGAAACTGAATACATGGATTATGAAGGATTTTATATACACCCGGCATTAAAACCAGCATACGATATATACGGTGGAGATGAACCGGAATTTGAGATCGATTCTGTTCTTTACTCTACTAATGCAATGTTCCCTGAAGAAATCGTAGAAATAACCAACATTCAAATAACAAGAGGTGTCCCTGTTGCAATGATTCAGGTTAAGCCCGTTCAGTTCAATCCTGTTAGCAAGAAAATCAGAGTATATTCAAAAATAACTTACCGGCTTCATTTTATTGCTGGAGCTGGCAAAACTACATTAGATGGTGCAAATACAAATTATGCCAACCTGTTACTAAAGAACATTGTAATAAATCCTGTAGAATTAGATAACATATCAGAAGCTACAAAATCCATAAAAGCTTCAGGAGACCGGTATGATTATATTATCATCACAACTCCCGAATTCGAAGCTATGGCAGACACTTTAGCCAGGTGGAAAAATCAATTGGGATATACTGTTGAAATCGTTTCAAAATATGGATGGACTTCAAACGAGGTAAAAGACAGCGTACACATCAGGTATAATGCATGGTCCCCTCGCCCTGATTATTTGCTTATTATAGGAGATCATGAAGATGTGCCCGGAGAATTGCTTACAACAGGAGGCTATGGCACCTGGGCTACCGACTTATACTATGTTTGTATGGATGGGGCTTCGGATTTCTATCCTGATATGGCACGTGGAAGAATATCCGTATCTGATGCGGCTGAAGCAGAAATTGTTATTAATAAGATCATTAATTATGAAAAAAATCCTCCTGCAAACACCCGTTTCTATGATAATACCCTGCATTGTGCATATTTTCAGCATGCTGGCGGAGGGTATGCAGAAAGACGGTTTGCCCAAACCGCTGAAGAGGCACTGCAATATGTTAGTACAACCCAAACGAAGAATGTTCACAGGGTTTACTATACTGAACCATCTGTAACACCTACTAACTGGAATAATGGATATTATTCTGCAGGAGAACCCATACCATCATACCTGCTAAAACCAGGCTTTGCATGGGACGGGGATAACCTTGATATTATTTCCCGAATTGATTCAGGATCGCTATATGTATTGCACAGAGACCATGGCGATGTAACACTATGGGGCGATCCCTATTTTTCCACAACGGATATCAATAACTTAAACAATGGAGACTTACTCCCCATCGTTTTTAGTTTAAACTGCCTGACAGGGAAATACTACAGTACAGAATGTTTTTCAGAAGCATTTATAAGAAAGCAAAACGGCGGATCTGTCGGAGTATTTGGAATGGCCAACGTCAGTATGAGTGGCTATAATGATGCCATTGGACTGGGAATTTTTGATGCCATCTGGGCTTCACCCGGCCTGGTTGCAAATTTTACAGGCTCTGCAAGTACAACAGGTACTCTTACACCTCATGGGTCCATTTATACTATGGGAGATGTCCTTAACCAGAGTTTAATAAGGATGGATGAAACCTGGGGTGACGGATGGGGATATAGCCAGTATGAACATGAGCTGTTCCATTATTTTGGAGACCCTGCAATGAGAATGTGGACCAATATACCTGATACAATGGAAGCTGTTCACGATGACACGCTCAATTGCGGTACAACTTCTATCAATGTGTCTTCTCCAAACTGTAGTGAAGGACTTGCTACTATATATTTTAATAATAAGTTAATAGGAAAGACCTATCTGTCAGGAGGGACAGGCACAATCCTCCTCGATGAACCTCTTTATGACGTATCAGACAGGGCTCTGCTTACCATTTCAGAACAGAATTTCGTACCTTATATTGCAGAAATTTTTGTTAAGTCAAACTGCACAATTGCTCCTGTCACTAAATTTAACATTGAAAGTTCTACTGCATGTTCTGGTGAGGCTTTTCAGCTAACTGACAAATCTTATTTTTCACCTACTTCCTGGGATTGGAAAATTACTCCTGAAGCAAGCGTAACCTTTGCAGATACATGTACTTCATCTTCACGTAATCCAAGGATTATATTTAATGATCCGGGAACATACACAATCAGGCTCATCACATCCAATGTATATGGAAGTGATACGTTAATAAAGACCAACATTGTAGAAGTAAATGATATAGTTGCTGATTTTAAATATTCAGGTTCACTATGTACTTCCGATATCATTTCTTTCCAGGACAACTCCTCCTGTAACCCTACATCCTGGGAATGGACCATTACCCCAAATACTTGCATATATACCAATGGAACCGACTCCTTGTCACAAAATCCTGATGTTATTTTCCAGAATGCCGGAACTTATAGCATTAAACTAAAAGCGTTCAACAGTTTTGGTATTGATTCAATCACCAAATCTATTACGCTTGCTAATGAGTTAATTATCGGAACTGATAAAAACGGTAATCTGCACCTGCCTATTGAACCCTATTACGGCTATTCATACAGTCAAACCATTTATGAAAACAGTGATATAGGAAGCGGAAAAGTTATTACAAAAATTTACTATGACTGGACTGGTACAAATACCTGGTCAGATGCCATCGTTGTGTATATGGGACATACTACCAAAACAGAATATTCAGGCACAACAGACTGGATCCCAATTTCTGAATTTACTGAAGTTTATAATGGATTCCTATCTGTTACAAATACACCCGGATGGATTGAAATTCCTCTAACCACTCCATTCGTGTACAATGGTACCGACAACCTGGTTATTGCCGTTGAAGAAAATACGCCGGGATATCATTCTTCATCTGATGACTTTTATTGCACACAGCTTAACAGCTTAAATAATAGCATTTACTTTTACAATGACGGAACAAATCCCGATCCTTTATCCCCACCTTCTGGTACTTTGAGCCCTTATACTCCTAACCTGAAAATTACGTTTACACCTCCAGGTCCTATGGTATTTGATTCCCTGACAGTATTACAACCTAATACTACAAATATCCTTTCAGGTAGTACCAATCAGGAGATCATCCGTATTAAAATCACAACTGAGGGTATAACCGATCCATTGTATGTAAAAGATATGTACTTTACAACTACTGGTTGTACCAATACTTCTGATATTGACAGTGCAATAGTATTTTATACAGGTAATTCTTCTGTATTTTCACAAACAAATAAAGTCGGAAATACCATCATTTCACCAAGTGGTGTTTTCAGTGTCAGTGATTCCATTTCATTAGGGTATGGAAATAATTATTTCTGGCTGACCTATAGTATTAAAGGGGACACATCTTTGGCCGGTAATCTGCTCGATGCTGCATGTGACTCCGTTTTAATTAATGATGAAATAAAAATACCGGATATTAGCGATCCTGCAGGTTACAGATCAATATTCAGTTTGGGCGGGCCTGTTACTTTGCCCTGGATTGAAGACTTTGAAAACGCAGGGCCAATAATTGAATATACTACCAGTGAGCAATTTATAAATGGCATTCCCTGGTGGGAATACAGCAAAACCGAAATCGGACGCTTGAGATTTCAGGCAGGTTCCGGTTTCATTTATAACGGAACACAGAGTGCCACTATTGATGCTTCTATAAGTGGCACATATTCAACAAACTTCTTAATCCTAACTTTGAACCTGTCAAAATATACCGGTTCAGATGATCTGGACCTCAGTTTCTATTATATGGACCATGGAGACGAAGATGAAGCAGACGATAAAGTATGGATAAGAGGAAGTAATGGCGATCCATGGATTGAAGTGTATGATCTTGCAGGTTCCTCAAGCGGAGTTGGCATTTGGCAGCATGTTACGAATATTGATATAGATGACTTTTTGAATAATAGCGGACAATCTGTAACTGCAACATTTCAAATCAGATTGGGACAATATGATAACTTCCCTGCCACATCAACGACGGCATCAGATGGTTTTACCTTTGATGATATCCTGATTTCAGGTACAATACCTGCACCTATGTCTTTTGTGTCAACCTATGCATTGCATTCAGACACATCAAATGTAATCATCGGAAGAAAAAAACAAAATGTATTAGGTGTATGCATAGAGACATCAGGTGGCCTTGATCGCATGAATGCTACTAAATTATATCTCACCACCCACGGCACGGATGAGCTTGCAGCCATTGACAGCGCCAGGTTATACTACTCAGGGACAAACAGTAATTTCTCAACTAAACAACAATTTGGAGAGGCTATTGCTAATCCATCAGGCACTCTTATCTTTGAAGATACAGCACTACTTTGGAATAACAAGAACTATTTCTGGTTAACCTACAATATTGACAGCAATGTAAATTACATTGGCAATATAGTTGATGCCACATTCGACAGTGTGGTTGTAAGCGATACCACAAGGTACCCGGCTATTTCAAATCCTGCCGGAAGCCGTACCATTGATACTTTATCTGTAGAATGGACATGGATGCTTTACCTGTACGAAGATGGCACCGGACTTGACGGGGCAGATGATATAAACGAATGGGAAGCGGCAGGCTCTGTTGCGGACAAAATAAACTATATTATATTATACGATGCAAACAATGATGCAGAAGATGGCATATACTATGTTGAACAAGATCCCGGAGGATACAATTCAACTATTATATCAAGCATTGTAAGTACTGAGTTGGGTACAGACCCGGATATGAATGATTGGCAAACATTGCGTGATTTCGCAAACTGGACAAGAACAAATTACCCTGCACAACACTATGGATTAACGGTATGGGACCATGGAAGCGGTATCTTTGACAAGGAAGGTTTATTCCCTAATAAAAATCCGGAAGAAGGGGCAGTAGGAAATATGCATCTTTGGGAAATGGATAAAGCCCTGGAAGATTTTGTTTCTGTAGAAGGCAAAAAGATAGACATCATCGGATATGATGTATGCTTGTTGGGACAAATTGAAACAGTATACCAAATGAAAGATCTGGGAAATTACATTATCGCCTCGGAAAAAACAGAACCGGGCGATGGATGGGATTATGTTGCTTCCTTCATGAGATTGAATGCAAATCCAAAAATGCCTGCTGATTCGCTTGCAATGTATATTGTTAACGATTATGTTACTTCTTATAACTTTGGGAGTCAGGGATATGATGTTGTTACCCAGGCTGCTACTTCAATTGACCTTCTTGCGAATGTTGCTCTTCCGGCATTAAACGATTTTGCTGACACTTTAATTGCTTATATGAGATTTTATAAAAACAATTACCTTACAGCCATAAACAATGCCTGGATTGCAGATTATAATCCCGACCATAAGGATATAATCGATTTTGCTGAGATTGTTTCATCTGATACCTCACTTCCTGCTTCAATCAGAACTGCCGCCAACGAAGCGATAGTTGCCTTGAACTCTGCTATCATAGCAGAAGGTCATATCGGAACTGCTACGGACGGAGCAAATGGATTAAAGGCCTGGATGCCTGAAGATATTACAATTCAGGGCATCTATGAAACCTATTATATGGATACCACTAACTATCTGAGATTTTCAAAAACACACTGGGATGAATTCCTCTACGGGTTAACACAGGAATTTCCCATGCAATATGTTTCCAGCACAACAACACAGCAAAATTCAATGGTTCTTGTTGGTGCTCCAGATCAGAAAATCATTGGTATCGAGATTATTACAGGAGGAACTCTTAGTCCTATTAATTCAAGCAGTTTTGTATTTAATACAAATGGAACTACAAATATAGATGATATCAACTCTGCAAGTTTGTTTTATACAGGTACTTCAAATAGTTTTAACAGAAATAATCAGGTAGGTAATATGGTATCGAATCCAAATGGAAGCTTTACCATTAACTGCTCCCAATTATTAGAAGAAGGCACAAATTACTTCTGGTTGGCATATACCATAGCCGATGATGCTACGGAAGGGAATTATGCAGACGCGGAATGTACAGAAGTAACGGTTGATGGCACATCCTATACCCCTGTTATAACTGCTCCTTCCGGAAACCAGCAAATTATTTCTTTAGGAGGTCCTGTTACCTTGCCATGGATTGAAGATTTTGAAAACGCTGGGCCAATAATTGAATACACTACTAATGAACAATTTATAAATGGTATTCCCTGGTGGGAATACAGCAAAACTGAAAATGGCAGGTTGAGATTTCAGGCTGGTTCCGGTTTTATTCATAACGGTTTACAAAGTGCTACTATTGACGCTTCTGTGAGTGGAACATATTCAACAAATTATCTTATCCTTACTTTAAATCTTTCAAATTATAACGGAGCAAATGATCTGGAACTAAGCTTCTATTATATGGATCACGGAGACGAAAATGAAGCAGATGATAAAGTATGGATAAGAGGTTGCAACAGCGATACATGGATTGAAGTGTATGATCTTGCCGGCTCATCAACTGGAACAGGTGTATGGCAATATGTTTCTAATATTGATATTGATAATGTATTAAGCAGCAATGGACAAATACCTACTGCAAGTTTCCAGATCCGGCTTGGCCAATATGATAATTATCCGGCGACTTCCACTACAGCATCGGATGGTTTCACTTTTGATGATATTATGATTTCAGGTACAATACCTGGGCCAATGGTATACCAGAATAGTTTTGCCTTCCATCCAACTTTGACAGACGCTTGTGTGGGTGAAATCAATAGTCAGATACTTGGAATTGTTATTGAAGCGAGTGGGAATAGTGATCCATTACCTGTTGAAAGTCTTCAATTTAGCACAACTGGAACATATGATGTAAATGATATAGAATCTGCCAGATTATATTACAGTGGAAACTCAAACAATTTCTCAATAATTCAAATGTTTGGTGTACCAGAGGAAAATCCTTCAGGCACTTTTGAGTTTGTAGATAGTATAATTTTATTATCCGGAAATAATTATTTCTGGTTAGTCTATGATGTCACAGATGATACCAGCAGCGTTGGTAACAATCTGGATGCAGAATGTAATCAGATTGAAGTAGATGACAACGTTGAAATTCCGTCAATTGCTGCCCCTGCAGGCAACAGGACAATTGCTGTATGCAATGGTATTATATTACCATGGATTGAAGATTTTGAAGATATTGGCCCTGTTACCACATTTACTTCAAATACAAATGAAATAAACGGTAGTACCTACTGGTCTTACGATAAAACCAATTTGGGGAGATTAAGATTCCAGATTGACTCTACATTTACCAGTTCAGGAAATAAGGCTGTTACCATGGATTCAGAAATGGATGATTATTACAGTTCAAACCATCTTATTGCCACACTCAACTTGTCCAGATATGCATCATCAACGAATCTCTTCCTTTCATTTAATTATATGGAACATGGAGATGAAACGCACGATAGCGACATGGTCTGGATTAGAGGAAGTGAAACAGATGCATGGATAGGGGCCTACTATCTTGATCCAACCGTGGCCTATAATGGAGTTTACAATTATATAACAAATATCGATATTGATTCACTACTTGGTATAAATGGACAACAACCAACAGAAACCTTCCAGCTTAAGCTTGGCCAATATGATAATTATATGGCAACTTCAATAACGGCAACGGATGGGATAACGTTTGATGATATCATGATTTTTGAACATATAGACGATATTATCATGGCAAATCCCGAGAATCAACTAATGTGTACCGGAGATACCGCAGTATTTAACATATTAGTAACTAGTTCTTATCCTGTCTCCTATCAATGGTTTAAGAATTCAATACCTCTGACAGGAAACAGCAATATTTTAGGAACAAAAACAAACACACTTACCTTGTGTAATGTACAACAACCTGACACAGGTCATTATAGTTGTATTGCAACAACAATAAAGAGTGTGATGGAATCTGATCCTGCTTTACTTGTAGTAACAAATCCACCTGCCAGTCCTACTGTATTAGATAAAGAAATCTGTTATGGTGTGATTTCCTCTGTAACAGCATCCGGTTCAAATATTAAATGGTATAGCAACAATGCATGTACAAATCTGTTACATGAAGGAACTTCCTATTCATTAAATTCACATAATATAGGAACCATAAACTTATACGTAACACAAAGTCAGATGGGATGTATGAGCTCTGCATCAGTATGTCAGGTAACTGTATATCCATTACCTGAAGTATTTTTAGGTAATGATACAACCGTAAATCCGGGTTGCGTTCTTACATTAAATGCCGGAGATGGTTTTACATCATACCGATGGAACGACGAAACAACAATCTCAACACATAATTTTGTTGCTACTACTGGAAATCCAGGAAAAAATACCTGCTTTGTTGTGGTTGTTGATGGGAACACATGTACTGGTTCAGATACAATTATTATTACAGTTAAAAACCCGGATGGCATTGAAGATAACTTATCCGCGAATAGTATACGCATTCATCCTAATCCATCTAAAGGATCCCTGCTGGTTGAAATTAAAGGAATAACCAATACCTTTGCAATACTCCATATTACCAGCACCACGGGAGTTGAAATATACAACAATAAGGTTTCATTGCCCACAGGCAATGAGATAATTGAGATCGATCTGACCGATCAACCTAATGGTGCATATTTTCTGAATATACTGTTGGATAAGCAGGAATTCAATAGAATTATTCTTCTACAGAAATAAAAAGAAAAGGGGTGGCTGGCAACCACCTCTTTTTTTATTCATGATTTCATGCTCCTATCCAAAATAAACCTCCACGGTTTATTCTTCCAGAATTCACCGGCATAATCAATATTAATCCTGGGAGTTTGGATGTATTTATTTGCATATCCATCATCTTCAATCCATATTTTGCCTGATGTAGTAACATCCTCACCATACTGACTTTTATCGATATTCATTCTGCGGGTCAATTTTCCGGGGCCATCATAACCATCCACTCCTCTTATCAATACTGCCTGAGGATTGTCCTTTTCTCCGGTTACAATATTTAACATCCAATACATCCCATAAATCAGGTACACATAAATGTGTCCGCCTTCCCAATACATAACATCATTTCGGTGAGTCCGGCCTTTGCTTGCATGGCAGGCTTTATCTTCTTCTCCCCTGTAAGCTTCGACTTCTGTTATCCTGTACTTATTAATATTCCCGCTATTTTCGCATCTTACTATTAGTTTACCAAGTAATGCTGGTGCAACTTCCAATACATCCCTTGTAAAAAAATCCCTTCCTAATCTGTTATTCATTTGCCGAAGTATCAATTTTGTTACTTTCGTTGTATTTAATGCCAAAAATCAATATCGCATAGAAAGCAGCAATAAATGTCACTCCTGCATGATTTTCCAATGTATCCTCATTGATCATTGATAGTAGTGCAATGAGAAAAAATACCAAAGCAATAAAATGCCGATAGGCTTTAGTAATGATAAAAGGTAAAATAAATGAGACCAGGCATAAGACAAAACCAAAAACGCCCAATGTAATAAAGAAGGTCAGGTATTGATTATGCGCCCGCCTTCTGAACTGGTCCTCAAGCAACGACCCATTTTTATCATATTGCTCCATAAATGCATCATTCACGTCACCTGTTCCTACACCTGTCCAGAAGTTATTCATTATTATATTTTTGCCTGTTTTAAAATATTCAATCCTTTGAGCAACAGAACTTCCACTGGGATTCCCGGAACTTTTATACCTGTCGATCTGCCATATTATTTCATAAATTTTGGAATATAGGCTGAACCTGTCACGGTATATATAATTTGTCATTCCTGCTTCTATCGATTGAATATCTTCAGGAGATAATTTTGAAACACCCAGGGAATCTTTCCGAAGATCCCGTGAAGTCATATACCTCATCAAAGTGTACTTAATATGATGTCCTTTAAAGTCAAGGCTATCATACGGAATCGAACTCCTCTTATTCCACTCCTTTTTTACCTCTGGCTCACATACATAAATCCATACATAATGCCCGTTTTCCTTCTCATCATTACCAAACCAGTGATTATAACGATTGCCGTTAACAGTAGTACTCTCTAAATGGTCCTTATCAACTATATCAATAGTATAAAACTTTGTTATAGCCTTTGTTATGTATGAGATCACAAGCATTGGAATAGTAATCAGCAGCACGATTATAAAAAGCTTTAAAACCAAATGCCTGACCTTTCTTACATAAATAAATGCTAAAATAATTGTTACAATAAAGAAAATAAAAATACCTGTTAATGCCTTGAGTAATAACAGGAATATACCCAGCCATATAATACCTGCCGGATAAATAATTTTCTCCAGTCCTGATATATTTTTATATTCATTTATATAATAATTGACAAGAATGAAAATGGCAAGATTGATTTGCAATGAAAACCGGATATGTGAAATAAACATGGAGATTTTTCGGGTGTCGCTAATTTCAATACCGAACTTTTCAAAATAAATAATTACACTTATTATAGTTCCAATAAAAACAGCCGCCACAAAGAATAACAAAATATTTTTAAGCTGTTTTGAATTCAATATTTCACTTGTGCATACAATTATGGGTAGTGCAAATAGTGGTAATTTAATTTTTAAATCTTTCAATGCATAGGAAAAGTTTTCAGTATAAACCAGGCCAATAAGAAATAAAAAATAAAACAATAACATGATTAGCAGAGCTTTGTTTCCTTTTATTAGCCTCCATTTTTTTAAAAATTCTCCTTCCAAAAGCCAGTTAATGGCTAAGGCCAATGTAGACACACTCATAAGAAAATGAGATAGTGGCATGCTTACCATTAATAATACGAGTGACCAGTAATAAAACTGGTTGTGGAAGTTTTTTCTATTTTTTATCCATTGCATATTATAAAATGTTTGACGGTTGATGACAGACGGTTGATGAGCCCCTATGATATGGGCATGGTATCGATATGTGGATTTAGAACAATGGAAAAACATCAACTTTAATACAAATCCCATAGCTCTCCGACTCTTTCACATGCATCGTCACCCGTCAATCGTCATCCGTCAACCGTTCTTATCCTCCTGCGAATGTAATAAATAAGAATAAGACTGAAAAATAAACCCTGATTTAGTTTAAATCACTCATAACCACCATAAAAATCAATAGAAAAAATAAATATCCACAAAATAATGTTTATAATTATTGTTTTATTAAAAAAGTTTGTATTTTTGCGAACCACAAATTTAGGGTGTATAATACTGAATTTGATAATAATAATAACAGGAAAAATAAAGTGAATACATTAAGCTACAAGACGGTTTCAGCCAATGCGGCCACTGTTAACAAGGAATGGTTACTTATTGACGCTGAAGGAGAAGTTCTGGGAAGATTGGCATCTATAGTTGCCAAATTGCTCAGGGGAAAGTACAAAACCAACTTTACTCCACATGTTGATTGCGGTGACAACATTATAATAATTAATGCTGAAAAAGTGAAGCTTACAGGTAAAAAACTTACTGATAAACAATATTTCACATATACTGGTTATCCGGGTGGGCAAATTAAAACCTCACCGGAAGAATTACTCAATAAAAAGCCTGAGGCTGTAATTGAAGGAGCTGTAAAAGGGATGTTGCCAAGAAACAGGTTAAGTCGTGCTATACTTAAAAATTTATATGTATATGCAGGTGATGCACATCCTCATGAGGCTCAAAAACCAAAAAGTATTAAAATAAACACAATTAAGTAAGGTAATGGAAGTAGTAAATACACTAGGAAGAAGAAAAGCAGCTATTGCTCGGATCTACGTAAATCAAGGTAAAGGTAAAATTACTGTGAATGACCGCGATGTGAAGGATTATTTCCCTACAGACCAATTATTATATATTGTAAGCCAGCCATTAAACGTATTGAATGTTGCTGACAAGTATGATATTAAGGTGAACCTTACAGGTGGTGGAATTAAAGGACAGGCTGAAGCTTTAAGACTTGCCATTGCAAGAGCTATGGTTGAAATAGATGCTGAAAATAGAAGTGTATTAAAAGCAAATGGTTTTCTTACCAGGGATCCCCGTCAGGTTGAAAGGAAAAAACCAGGTCAACCGAAAGCAAGGAAGAGATTCCAGTTTAGTAAACGTTAACGGTTGTTTAGTATCTAAATTGGCCGGACTCCTTTTAAAAAAAGGGCTACCTGCTAATTGACATAATAGAACGTAAACAAATAAAAATAAATTACATGCCACGTACAAATTTTAAAGAATTACTTGACGCAGGTTGTCATTTTGGACACCTCAAAAGGAAATGGAATCCTCATATGGCTCCTTACATATTTATGGAGCGTAATGGTATCCACATCATTGATCTGCAAAAAACTGCTGTAAAAATCGAAGACGCATGCAATGCAGTAAAACAAATTGCCAAATCAGGAAGAAAAATCCTGTTTGTTGCAACAAAAAAGCAAGCAAAAGAAATAGTCGCAGAACGGGTGAAAAAAACCGGAATGCCATTCGTAACTGAAAGATGGCCGGGCGGCATGCTTACAAACTTCCCAACTATACGTAAAGCGGTGAAAAAGATGACATCTATTGACAAGCTTATGTCATCAGAAAGTACTTTTGCCAGTCTTTCGAAAAGGGAAAAACTACAAATTACACGTCAAAGGGCTAAACTAGAAAAGAACCTTGGAAGTATATCTGAGATGACCCGTCTTCCGGCTGCCATGTTCGTAGTTGATATTTCAAAAGAAAATATCGCTGTAAGAGAAGCTAAAAGACTGAATATTCCTGTATTCGGAATTGTTGACACCAACTCAGATCCTAACCTGATTGAATTCCCAATTCCTGCTAATGACGATGCTTCCAAGTCAATCTCCCTGATCGTAGACCTTATTTCTACAGCTATCGAAGAAGGTCTGAATGAAAGAAAACTTGAGAAAGACAAAGAATCATCTGATAAGGACAAGGAAAAGAAAGGAAAATCTGATCAAGCAAAAGAAACTAAGGGTAGTAAAGAGACAAGAGAGAAAAAAGAAAAGAAAGAGCTGGAAGAGGACAACGATAAAGATGACAAAAAAGAGGAAAAAAAGCCTGTAGCTAAGAAAGCTCCTGCTAAAAAAGCCCCTGCTAAAAAAGACAGCGAGAAGAAAGCAGAAAAGAAAGACAAAGAAGATAAACCAACTGCAAAAAAAGCACAGAAGGATGAATCTTCAGATGAATAAAACTTGAATTAATTATAGTAAATAATAAAAAATAACTAATATGGCTCAAATATCTGCAGCAGACGTAAGTAAGCTAAGAAAAACAACAGGCGCAGGAATGATGGACTGCAAAAAAGCGCTTGAAGAAGCCAATGGCGATTTTGAACAAGCTGTTGAAATAATAAGAAAAAAAGGACAAGCTATTGCAAACAAAAGAGCCGACAGGGAAGCCGGTGAAGGTGCTGTTTTAGCAGGCCTTTCTGCTGATAAAAAACGCGGAGCAATTGTAGTATTGAATTGCGAAACCGACTTTGTTGCTAAAAATGAAGATTTTGTCGCATTTACAAGAAGTCTTCTTAACCTGGCAATAGAGAAAAATCCTGCAAATCTGGATGCCCTTTTATCACTCGATATAAATGGCAGAAAAGTTTCAGATGAAATCACCGATAAAATTGGTGTTATTGGAGAAAAACTGGAGCTGTCATACTACGAAACAATTGCCGCCGAAAGTGTTATTTGTTACATCCATCCGGGAAACCAGCTGGCCACCCTGGTAGGTTTCAATAAAGCAGGAATTGCCGAACAGGTTGCCAAAGACGTAGCCATGCAAGTTGCAGCAATGAGCCCTGTTGCAGTTGATAAAACAGATGTATCAGATGAGATGATTGAAAAAGAAAAAGAGATTGGAAGGGAACAAGCTAGACAGGAAGGAAAACCTGAAAATATGCTGGATAAAATTGCTGAAGGTAAACTTCAAAAATTCTTTAAAGAAAGTACTTTACTGAACCAGGAGTTTATTAAGGACGGTAAAATAACCGTAAAACAATATCTGCAACAAAACGACAAAGACCTAACGGTAACAGGTTTTAAACGATTCTCATTAAAGAACTAAATAATTCGGAAAAAAGAGGGTTTATCAACCCTCTTTTTTTATTTTTACTCTCTTCAAACAAAATAGGATGAAATATAAAAGAATATTACTTAAACTCAGTGGCGAAGCCCTTATGGGAAGCCAGCAATATGGTATTGATAGTATCCGTTTAAATGAATATGCTGAACAAATTAAAGAAATTCATGACTTGGGAGTTGAAATAGGTATTGTGATTGGAGGCGGTAATATCTTCAGGGGTTTGACAGGTACAAAAAGCGGATTTGACAGAGTGAAAGGTGACCATATGGGTATGCTGGCGACAGTAATTAATGGTCTGGCAATACAATCGGCACTTGAGAATACAGGCACCCCCGTAAGGTTGTTTACTGCGATTCCGATGGAGCCTGTTGCCGAAAGATACAGTCAAAAAGGTTGTGAGGATGCACTCAAGAATAAATCTGTTGCCATTTTTACATTTGGTACCGGTAATCCTTTTTTTACAACAGATACTGCCTCCGCACTGAGAGGAGTGGAAATAAAAGCTGATGCCCTGTTAAAAGGTACGCGTGTTGATGGTGTTTACACTGCCGATCCGGAAAAAGACCCTACAGCAAAAAAATTCGAAACCATCACGTTTGATGATGTAATCGCCAAAGGACTTAAAGTAATGGACCTCACTGCATTTGCTATGTGCAAAGAAAACATGCTTCCTGTCATTGTTTTTGATATGAATAAAAAGGGTAACCTTAAAAAAATTATACTAGGAGAAAAATGCGGAACAGTAGTTTCCTAATGATATGTTATTTATAGTATTGGCTTATCTCCCGTTTTACTTTTCCTGCTTTCCGACGCAGGTATTGTTTAATATTTCGTTGTTTTAAACTGCTTGCGACGGCTTTAATTCAGCCCTAAATATTCTAACATACTGCTGTCCCTGCGGGACTTACCTTATTTTATCAAACGATATCCGGAGGAGCGACACCAATTTTAACAGCATAACAAATATTTAACATCGTTTTTCCAGCTATTCCAACCAGATAATATGCAATAAATCAGAATACATCTTTATCAGCCTCATCCTTTCATTCAAATACGATTCCAAACATTTGGTGTAAATCGTGTAATTCGTGGACAACATTGTAGCCTGAATATTTTTATTTCTCGCAGCATTTTTATAATTTGGTAATAAATTCCTCAAAATTAGATATTATGAACCCTAATATTTTGAAAACCCTGGTAATATTCTTGTTTTGTTCATTCATTTTAAACACTTCATTATATTCACAAGAAGGCTTTGATAATAAAACACGTGCGGTATATATTCTTGATATCGCCAAGTATGTTACATATGATGATGCCATTCAGTACCAGGCTGATTTTAAAATAGCTGTCCTCGATAAAGACCAGGATTTCTTTTTCGAATTAAGCGATATGGCAAAAACCCGTAAGTTTATTCAGGAGAAACCAATCAAGGTTATGCGGTTCAGGGAAATTGAAGATATTGAAAAATGTCATATTCTATATGTAAATAATGAAGATGGTTACGATATCAAGAAAGTCTTAAAAGCTACACAAGGGAACAATACACTGGTAATTTCAGAAGGTTACAAATTTCATGAAGCCATGTTTAATTTTGTAACGGTAGACGGGAAACCAAAATTTGAAATTAATGAAGAATTATTAAAAGAAGAAAAACTATCCGTGAGCTCAGGCCTTCTAGCCATGTCAATAAAAACCCGCGAAGACTGGCAAAATGTGGCAAAAGAAACCGAAATTGAATTAGATCAGGAAAAAGAAATTACAGCTGCACAAAAAGTACTGATTGAACAACAACAACAACAAATTGCTGAGCAGGAAAAGAAAATACAGGAACAACTTGCCAAACTCGCCAAACTCAATGAAGAAATTATACTAAAGCAGAAAACATTAGAAGCAAAGTCAGCACAATTAAGAAAACAACTGGTTCAAATAACCGAACAAAAACAAACTCTTGATGAACAATCCAAATCAATCGCTTCAAAAGAAACACAGATAAAAGAAAAAGAAGCCGATCTGGAAGTAAAAAACAAAGAAATAGCAAAGAAGGAATCCCTTATAAAACAACAAGATACAAAAATTGCAGCCCAGCTTAAAGAGATTGAAAAGCAGAAGCTGGTAATGTATTTCTTTATCATCGTGCTCATTATGGTAAGCGGTTTGGGTTATTTTATTTACCGGAGCTACCGGATTAAGAAAAAAGCCAATATTGCCCTGGAAGAGAAAAACAAGATTATACAGGAACAAAAAGAACTGGCTGAAAGCCAGCGCGACCAGATCGCATACCAGAAAAAGCACATTACGGACAGTATCCAGTATGCAAAACGAATACAAACAGCTTTACTTCCTTCATTAGAATTATTCAGCGATGAGATTGACCACTTTGTACTCTTTAAACCACGTGATATTGTAAGTGGTGACTTTTATTGGGTCACCAAACAAAACAATACACAGGTAATAATTGCTGCCGATTGCACAGGCCATGGTGTACCTGGTGCTTTTATGAGCATGCTGGGCGTGAGCCTTCTCAATGAAATTGTAATAAATAAGAAAGTGACCCAACCAAATGAAATATTAAATCGGTTACGCACCAAAATAATTGAATCGTTAAAACAAACCACAGGAGCAGCGGAGGGTGTTAAGGACGGTATGGATATAACCATTTGCACCATCGACTATTCAACCAATTTGATGGAATTTGCAGGGGCGCACAATCCGTTATATTTTATACGTGATAACGAACTGAGTGAAATTAAAGGGGATAAAATGCCTGTGGCTATATATGACAAACTCGATCCTTTCCAGATACATTCCATGGAGCTTAAGAAAGGTGATACTTTTTATATATTTTCCGATGGCTTTGTAGACCAGTTTGGCGGACCGCAGCAAAAGAAATTCCTGAGCAAGAATTTCAAAAACGTATTGCTTGAAATACAGCATCTGGACATGATCGAACAAGGCAAAAAGCTCGATACAGTATTTGAAGAATGGAAAAAAGAAGTAGACCAGATTGATGATGTTACGGTGATTGGAATAAGGTATTAAGCAAGAATACGAGAATAGGAGAAGATGAGAAAATGTGAGGCTTTCAGTTTAGTCAGGTACATTTTTGGATTGGCTCAACAATTACCTACCTGCCATTTTTACTAATTATCAACAGGAACTGATTGTTGATTTCTTATAGCTGATAGATGAATGCTGATAGCTGACAGCTAATAACTGACAGCTTAATACCAAGTACTTTTTTTCTAATAGTGTTCCCGGAAAAACTAGTTACAAACCCACTTAGTAGTCATATCGCCTACAGTTACAGGCTCTTTGCTTTCGATGTCATCCAATTCTGAATCACAATACTCAGCTTCCTTTGCTCTGCTTGTTTCTACACCATTCTCATAAGTGACTTCAGCACATACTTTACACTCTTCTTTTTCACAGGATGAGAAGAAAAAAGTGAGGCCTGTGAAGGCTACGGCTATGATTATGATTTTTTTCATGATAGATTGTTTTACTTAAAAATAGTAAAAAAAAATAATAAATTCTAGAATTACTCTCAATTTTAAGAATAGTATTTAATTTTTAGCTAATAATTAATATTATCAGCTATAGTAATCTTAATCACGAGTAAATTGTCCCATCATCGGGATTATTACCAGCTTGTGTAAATCCATCTGTATAACTTAGATTTAGACATTGAATTGAAGGTCTATCCCATTTCTTTTTATTAACTTTATCTTCGATCAATCCCATCATTTAATCAATTTATATAGCAAATTTATACATAAAATTATAATATATAACACTTTATTATTAATTATGTTCAATTTCTTCAATAAACAAACCTACCTGTATCCCATTTAGAATATTTCTAATGATTATTCTATTCGACAAATGAGACCGATTTGTTTTTACAAAGTTAATCATTTTTTCCATTTTTTGTATATTGATAAATCGATTAACCAGATCTGACTTCATTATTCTATTGAGAGTTCCATTTACCTCATCTATTGAATTGATTATCCTTGATTCAATATCAGCTGTTTGTAACCCTTTATATTTATTATTTAAGACTTCCTCAGGAAGATTTGATTGTATTGTTTTATATATTAAACCTTTCCCCTGCCCTTTATTAATTAACAAATCAATAGGCGCTTTATAACAAAGTTCAACTAATTTTCTATCAGCTGTAGGATCACTAACCTCCATATTGTAAAAGTCCCCTAGCTCACTCCAAATATTTGGAGTATGAAACCGATAACTTAACAATTTATATCTTAGTTCGTCAATATCTAAAAATTTTCTTATATTATTATATACATAGCTAGACTGGTTTTTAAGATACTTTGATCCCAAAATTTCATCAATAGGGCTATAAGGATTAATGTAATTCCGCTTTAAAAACAAGTCCCTAATTAATAAATATTCCTTCTTAAGAAGAATGTAGAAGAATTTATAAATCTCATTTGGAAGTAGATTTTTTAAGTCTTTAAATCTTAAAAGATCAATGTTTTTTTTCGATGGAAAAGATATAGAACCGTTTCCAAATTGACCGTTCAACATTAGGTCAATACTATCTTCTGATGCTTTTTTAAAAATACTATTTAGCCAATAATAATTTGATGCAACTTTGTGGGGTTGGGCATGTATTGAAATTAACGAATATAACCCTTGAATAGGAGTGATAACATGTGAATTAATTAATATATGAGGCAAAAGTTTGTATTGTTGAGCAACCAATTCTGATATTATTCCTTCATTTTCAAGTCTCTTAATATTCTTACAAGCATTATTATTGAATAATGGAACAGAGGTATATGAAGACACTTTAATATTATTATTTATCTGTTTTGATAAAAAGTACGCTACAGTTGAAGAATCAAACCCACTACTTAGCGAAATTCCTATTCTTCTATGATTTTTCAAACGATGATGTATAGATTTGTCAAACGTTTCAAAAAAATGTTCATTATATTCTTTAATATCTTTATATTTAGTCCTATCAATATCTTCAAATGACCAATACTGAGTATAATAAGACTTGTTATTGTTAAAATGAAAATAATGTGCCGCTGGTAATTTATAAACATTTGAATATGCCGTATCACTCCCAATTTGTGTTCTGGATGTTAGGATATTAACAATATATCTTTCATTGACTTCTTTAGATACATTTGAAATTTCAATGATAGATTTCAGACTATTTGAAAATGTAATTGAATTATTATCTTCACAATAATATAAACTTCTAGAGCCATTACAATCATTAATAATTATGATTTCATCACTCTCATTATTCATTATTATCCCTAAATATTCACCATAAATTAAATGAAATCCCTTAAAAGCATATTTAATATACACTTCTTTGAATAATTCTGCGTCAGAATTAATTAATTTATTGTTAAATAAAGAAATTAATTCATTATAGTTATATATGGTTCCAAAAAAGTAAACATCAAATTTGTTTTTATCATCTGAATTAGAAATATATGCATTACCTGGTTCTATAAGTAATAATAATTTTCTCTTGTTAATTGCTATGAATTTCCTACCTTTGTATAAGGTTTCAACCTTTTTATGGATTGTTTTTACCTTATCGTCAATAAACTTTGTAGATTTCTTTTTATATATTGCTAAAATTAAACCCATTTTTACGAAATTACGTAAAATCTTATAATAATTTTGTAACTTAAAGTGAAATCTAATTTAAATCAGTTATGAAAGCACAATTATATCTCATTATATTTGGTCTTGTGTTCTTCTGCATTAAAGTTGATTCGCAAGATCTATTATGGAAAGCACACTATGGTGGTATTGGAGAAACTTATCCATATAAAACCATTGTTGATGATCAAAATAATATATATACATTTGGAATTTTTAAAAATACCGTAATATTTGGAGGTACTACAATTACCAGTACTAATGGTACCTATGATTTTTTCCTAAATAAAACTGATAATGAGGGTAATGTTGTTTGGACAAAACATACAAGCAACAATGGTATTTCAATTGTGGGTGGAATATGTTTCTCACTTGATTATTCAAAAGTTATAATATCAGGAGCATTTCAAAGCACATTAGATTTAATAGACACAACTATTTCTTCAACAGGAGGGAATGATGCTTTCATTGCGATTTATTCAACGAATACTGGTGATTTAATTCAGGCAAATCTCATTGGCGCAGGGTTAAACTTAGCATCTAGCAATCAAACAATTAGAGACATTATTGTTAATGAGAACGATAGTATACTAATCTCTGGGATTTTTCGTGATACAATTATTTTTGGGGATATAACTAAAAATATTGGCCTTCCCGGATTAAATGGATATGTTGCCAAGTGCGATATTTATGGTAATGTTGACTGGGCAAAAGCCTATAAAAGTAGTATAGCTGGTCCTGTTTTTTATTCAATCGAAGAAGCTAATAACGGATACTACCTAGCTGGCTATTTTAATGGAATTATGAATCTGGATGCAGGTAATCTTACTAGCTCAAATTATGATATGTTATTATACAAAATGAATAAAGCTGGTGTTGGTATATGGGTAAGACAAATTGGTGGTCCCTCAGATGATTATGGTTATTCTACCACCTCAGATGAATTAGATAATGTTTATATTAATGGATATTTTACTAGTTCCTCTTTAAGGATAGACTCAACTAAAACGGACACCTCCAAATTAGTTATTGAGTATCAAGGCAGTAATGATCTAATATTTGTTAAATATAATGACGAAGGAACCCTTCAATGGGCTAATCATTTTGGATCAACAGGTGATGATAGACTATATAATTCATCATATAAAAATGGTAACCTATTTATCGCTGGTCAGCTTGGTGGTTCCGTTACTTTTAGAGGTGAAAATATATCTCCGAAAGGTGGAATCGATGCTCTTGGTTTGGTTTTTGACTCATATGATAATTTAGTATATCTATTCCATCCAGGAGGAACATTAGATGATGTAGCAGTAGGATGCGCAATTGACAGTAGTGGAAATTTTATATTGAATGGTCATTATAAATCTTCAAAAATCTATTTCAAAAATGGAGATAGTTTAATGAATGACAATACAAGTGAAAAAGACATGTTCATAGCCAAATACAACAAAATGAGCATAAGCATGGTCTCCACCCAACCCAGCTGTTATGGAGGCTCTAATGGCTCTATTAGTGTTACACCAGAAGGAATAGGTGAGGAACCTTACACATATCAATGGTCACATGGTCCAACTACCCAAAACGTAAGCGGATTGGTTGCCGGATGGTACAAAGTAACCGTTACTGATAATACCGGTTATGTTGTGGTTGACTCTATACAGGTTGGTCAGCCAACGCAATTTGTTGTTACTTTAGATAGCACTTCGGATGTTAAATGCTTTGGTAATACAAATGGCAAAATTTACATTACACCAACAGGCGGTACCCCTTCATACTACTATTCATGGTCTTCACCTGATGGTTCGGGGCTTAAAGCAACCCAGCAGGACCAAACTACCCTCACTCAGGGTACATACACGGTAATAGTAAGAGATTATAACTTCTGTTATGATACTGTAAGCGACATATCTATTAATGAGCCTACACCCATTGTTATTACAGGAATTGTGGATACCGTATCAGCTGAAGGGGCTGGCGACGGAAGTATTGATATTACGGTTACCGGAGGTACTCCTGCTTACTCCTATTTGTGGTCTAACGATTCAATCACAGAAGATATAGATGATCTTGATGGCGGTACTTATAATGTTACGGTTACTGATGCCAATGGCTGTACAGAAGACACTTCATTCTTCGTTTATGAGCCAAATGCGTTGCTGATCGATTATTATAATATTACAGATATACATTGTTTTGGTGAAACGGATGGAGCTATTGATATAACCGTTTCCGGAGGGATTCCGGGTTACACTTATGTTTGGAAACAACAAGGCCACACGGATACTTTATCAACCGATCAGGATATTTCTAATTTATCAGAAGGCAACTACTATGTAACTATTATAGATAATAATGGTATTGGCACCACTATAATTTCACCCATGTATACGATAACTGAACCAGACCTCTTAGGACTTGCTTTATTCCCGGAACAAATCTCCTGTTACAACAAAAACGATGGAGTTATAGATGCATACGCAACCGGTGGAACACCACCCTACACTCACCACTGGATAGACGATTACGATCCTGCATTCAATAAATATACTGAAGATATTTCCAATCTGAAACAAGGATATTACAGAGATACCTGCCGGGATGCAAATGGTTGTTTAACCACCGGAAGCAGTCAGATATTAAATCCACCGGCTATATCAGTATCCGTTGATAAACAAGACATCTCATGCCATACAGGACAGCATGACGGAAGTATATGTTTAACGCCATCAGGAGGATATTCTCCATATACTTACTTATGGAATAACGGAAAAACTACATCCTGTATAACATTATTATCTGCCGGTAGCTATTCATGCGTATTAAAAGATTCCAAAAACTGTCCTCTCAACGTTGGTCCTTACACAATTATAAGGCCGGCAGCCATATCACTTACAAATCAGTTAATTAATCCTGTAAGTTGCTATGGATTGAGTGATGGTTGGACTGCAGTATATCCAACAGGAGGAACAGGCAAGGTTACCATAGACTGGACCGGCCCTGTTAATGGAACCGGCGATACATTATACAACATGCCTTTTGGAACTTACTACCTTGTTGGCACCGATACTAACAACTGTACAGGTGAAGGCCAGGTTATTATGACACAGCCTCCAATTCTGGAATTAAATGTTGACAATCAGCAAAATATAGCATGTATGGGTGACAGCACAGGTGTAATTGAAGTAAGTGCTACCGGAGGTACCGGAGTTTTTACCTACGAATGGTCAACAATAGATGGTGGAGGTATTGTTCCTGGCAACTCTTCACAAAATACCCTGGCAGCGGGTTCATATAAAATATCCGTATTTGATGCCAATTTATGCGAGGATAGCACATCTTCACCAATTATTCTATCAGAACCCTCAACAAAAGTATCTGCAGCTGAAGAACTGGCAAGTCACCAGGATGCGCTTTGCAACGGAAGCTCAGATGGAACGCTAAAAATTCTTGCCAGCAACGGCACACCACCCTATGAATATTCATTGAATCGTTCTGACTGGACTACAGACAGTAATTTTACTGGTCTTGGAGCAAATACATATGTTCTTTGGGTTAGAGATGCAACTCCTTGCTATTCTGATGCTGCAGAAGCAGTAATTACCGAACCGGAAGCTATTCAGATATCTACACCAATTATTATACATGAAAGTGCAAGCGGGGCAAATGACGGGCAAATAACAATAATTGCCAATGGTGGAACAGGTGAACTTATCTATACATTACGACTTGGTGAAACAATACTTAACCAGGTTGACAGCATATTCACTTCGCTGGCACCCGGCGGGTATATGTTATCGATAAGAGATTTTAATGAATGTAATGCATCATTAACAGATACCCTGAAAGTAAATGCATACGTGAATGTGGATGACCTCATTTCATCCTGGCAAATAAATGTATTCCCAAATCCTACAAAAAACAAAACCTATATACGCCTGATAGGATACGAAAGACCATCTTTACAAGTAGATATTATTAATTTGAACGGTCAGAAAGTGTATAATGCTGTTTTCAACAAGATAAACAGCGATAGCTTGCTTGAAATTGACCTGTCTGATAAACCTAAAGGGGTTTACATACTATATTTGAATAACAAAAACTCTGGAATACAAATTATTCTTGAATAAAAAAAAGTAAACTTTGAATATAATAAAGGCCTTAATCAAAATGAGGCCTTTTTTTTATATTTTTGAGCAAAACTATAAGTATGAATATACGGATTTGGTTGCTTACTGTATTTTTTTGTTTATCCCTATCCATTACGGCACAAGATTATCAGTGGGGAGTAGGTGTTCGCCTTGGGCCTTCTGCAGGTATTACTGCAAAATATTCCTTAAGTAGTTACACCTACATTGATGGCATTCTGCATTTTCGTTGGCATGGTGCTTCAATAACCGGATTATATGAAATACATGCACCGGCTTTTGATGTGAATGATCTTTTCTGGTACTACGGGGGGGGTGCCCATGCAGGTTACTGGGAAGAGACGCATAACCACCCTTTCTATCATGACTTTGAATCCCATGCCCTCATTGGCGTAGATGGCATAATTGGTTTGGAATATTACATCCGCGATATCCCTTTCACTATTGGACTGGATTACAAACCTTCGCTGAACTTCTTCGATTATTTCGGTTTTTTTTATGATGAGCTGGGTGTAACAATTCGATACGTTTTCTGAGAATAATGGGTCGATAATCGTTTTTTTTAAAACACTCCATTTTTTTTTCATAAACTCTTGTACGAAAAGAAAAAATCAATACCTTTGCACACCAATAAAATATTGGTTGATTTTTTGATTTGGTGATTTAATGGATGATAACAAATCCCCAATTCGCAAATCAATAAATAGATTTGGTCCGTTCGTCTAGGGGTTAGGACGCCAGGTTTTCATCCTGGTAACAGGGGTTCGATTCCCCTACGGACTGCAGGTTTTAAAAAGAAAGCCTCGTAATCAAAGAGATTACGAGGCTTTCTTTTTTTCAGGGGACGGATGGGGGGACGGTTTGTAATATTTTTTCTATTTAAGTGGGTGATTTTATAAATTGTTCTATAAACCAAAACCTTAAAATCATGAAAATACTTACAGCAAATCTTATTCCTTCAACTTTGAATTCATTCCGTGCATGCTGATGACTTAAGAAAAAAATATATGTAAAATTAATGACTCTTCCATTTCGGCTCTTTGCATAAGAGTTCGTAATTATTGAAGTTGCGGTAGCCCATGATTGCTTGTTTCATGGCTATATAGTTACAATTTTTATTGCAATTTAGTGAATATAAATTGACAATAATAATTGTCAATTATTGGGATAAGGGCTTATGAAAAAAAAGAATACCTGTGTAATTACCTCACAGAAATTTTATTTCCTCTAGATATTCATTTTCTTTCTTACTAATGAGCTAATAAATGTTGAAAAATCGGTAATGTCATTGTGAACACTGGCTTTTTCCAACGCATCCATATACTCATCTCTTTTCTCAACTGGAATTACTGTCCATGGATATCCGCCTGATGCCATCATCGAATTCATTAAAAAACGAGCTATCCGTCCGTTACCGTCAAAATAAGGATGGATGTATACAAAGAAAAAGTGACCCAGAACAACACGAACACATGGTTCAGATTCCTCTTTAAGCAGGTCAAATAATACCGGCAAAGCATGCCGAACAGCCTCATGGTTAGGTGGTGAATGTAATGAACCTTGAATAAAAACGGGACCATTCCGGTATCCTGCAAGGTCAGAAGCTTTTAAAATACCTGCTGTTACACTTGGAGCAAATAATTCACGGTACCATTCGCCATGGTCTTGATAAACAATCTCGCCCGGATTTTTACCTTCAAGAATGGATCTGATGCTCTTTTTAACAGCCTGAAATGCCTGATAATAACCACGAGCTGCCATTGCGTTTTTTTGTTCTTTATCTAGTTCATTATCGCCGGGATTCCAGTCTCCGCTCCTTACCCGTTCAATTAATTCGTGGGTAACCCGGTATCCTTCAATTGACAAAGAATGGTAGGCGTCCTCTGTATAATTATCCTCAACCTGTTTAAGATATTCTTCAACATCGATTGATAAACCACTTGTTTTGGGGAAATTGTCGATAACCTTTTGGCGCATTTGTCTCCACATAATACTAATCCGGTTTACATAGGGCGATGTTTCCCGTGGGCTTAACATTACAGCAATTTTATCATTAAACGGGTCTGTTTCACGCACATCATACCCTGCAGATTTCATAGTTTTCATTATTTCATCGGCAATTTTATCTTTAGCTATATTACGAAATGCACCTGCTAAACGTCCGGCAACAACGCTTTTCCCTCCATCAAGTAGTTTTGGTAATATTTCTGATGCGTCCTTTACCATGGCCAGGCAAGTTCTGGCATCGGTGGCATTGCGGGTAAAAAAATCTGCGCTACATGCAAGAAGGCCATAAACCAAAGCACAAACCTGCAAACCTTCAATTTCAATCCTTTCAGCAGGTGAAGGTATGTCAACCTTTGAATCAAAAACAGAGGTGCCATGAAGTAGCTCAACTTTGTTATTCGATGCTTTTGGCGAACGGATTAAAAGTTGCTTTGGTACAGAAAAATTACCACTATGCAACGACAGAGATTGTTCAGGTGACAAACACCAATCTTTATTAAATCTCGAGTTAGTATATGAAGAAGTAAAATTCCAAAAAGAAGCATACCATGATGTTGTATCTCCTTCTTTTTCATCGGGGCGTTTTGCAATGTACCATCCTCTTATAACCTCACGAATGAAACCATTTTCAACCAGGCGCTCTTTATGTGTCCTGGATAAATCATCCGCTTTAATAATAGCAATACCTTTAGCATTCTGAAGTTTCTTTAGTTCTCCCAATGATTCTGCAAGTTTTTCTGATGGAGTTGCCATATTGATTTTGATCTTTTTACTTATTATTTATGTAGTAAATTTAGTAAATAATGTTGTATGAATTTAAGTATATCGTGCTGTATTATTTTAAGTATATTCTGTTGTGCGGTTATAAGTATATCTTGCATAACCTTCTTTATATTATTTCAGGAAACTACAATAACACTTTTTTTTAAAATAATTGGCTTATGAAAAAAAACTATACAACTTTCAATCCCTTAATGAAATAGCTAAGATTTGACAGCATCTGCGCTGTCTCCTCCTTACTCACCCTGATATACTTTAAAAACTCCCTTTCGGTTTTATGCCCTGTAATTTTCATAATATCAATAGGTGAAATACCAGCCAGGTGCATATTGGTTGCTCCTGATCTGCGGGCGGTATGCCAAAACAAAGTAAGAGCGAGGAATGAGCCTCACCTCGCTCTTTTTTTGCTTTAAATCTCACTCTCGAACCCTCTCTGAAAAAAACTTCTATTTATTGCAAGCCCCTTCCCTGTTTAAACTTGAAGTCTGTTTCCGTTTTACTATTTCTTTTTTGATTATTTCGCCCAATGAGAAGAATCCTGTATTGCTATGATCTATCTTAAAAACAACCTGTGTCCCGCTTTAATGCTTTCGATTTGTTGATTATCTACTCCCGGGTCTTTCGCGTATTCAGGCCATTGGGATACTACATCAATTATACTTTCTATAATTGCTTTTGCATCCTTTATGTTATTTTCTTTTCCCACTTTCAATAAATCATTTATCTCAAAGTTATCGCTTTTGCCATTTACAGAAAGCTGGTGCCTGTTCGTCCACAGTCCTTCAGGATTGTTACTGTAAATTATATCATACGCCGGTGATAATGACCATTCGCCTCCTTTATTCATTAGCAATGAAATATTCCTTGTATGGTCGTCCTGGTTTTTGGCTACAATATTAAATACCATTCTGCGAAATTGCTGATCAAATGTGTTGTAGGGTAATTTCATCCTTCGCAGCACAGTAAATACCTGTTCATAGGAATAAGCATTGGGGTTTTTAAAATCCATGGCTGCCAGGCCGCTTAAAGATTGCATGTGTATTTTATCCCCTTCCTCCCTCCTGTCAAATCGCCTGGTTAGAAAATGAGAACGATTATTTTCATGCACAAGCTTTGATTCAGCCATTGTAATATCACAATCAACAGCCATTCTGTAGTATGCATACTCAATCTTCCCATATCCCTGAGGGTCCCCCAGGTTATTCCCTGTCACCCCGTCCAGTTTAAGCACCCAATAACTGTGACCGGCACCATGTAGTATGTCTCCGGCCTTAAAAACGTTGTTTTCTTCATCCAGGGCAAGAATGGCTTTAGGCCTTGCTCCACCGGCAGAAGTACCAATATGCAGTATTTTTATAAGAGAGTCCTTATCAATATCCGTAAAATGCGCTTTTTGTTTTGATGCAAATACCTTATTCGCTATATCAACAAGCTCTTCAAGCTGTATAACTCCCCTGTATTCCTTTGGATTATCCAGCACAGGTTCATATTCCAAAGCTCCCATTCCTCTTTTACCCGTATATCCTAACCTTTCCAGGGGTAATAGATCATTTACGGTTTTGCCTTCCATTGATAACCATGCATTCATAATCTGGTTCCCGAAATCGTCAGGCAGGGAATCGGCCAGCATGGGAGGTAATCCTTTATAGGTGTTAAAATTTAAATTTGGAAACTCATACAGTACTTTCTCCTTTAAGGGCATTAAAAAGGGTGAAACTTCCAGTCCTGTATTCACGAAACCCGGATCGTATTCAAAAACAGACACATTTCTGGCCTCGTTCCAAATTAAAGAACCTACTAATTTATCCCATATGCTGACACGTATAATCATTTACTCTTTTTTGATGCTCGTTTTCTTTTCTTCTCCTCCATTTTCATCATCTCAATAGGACTAATACCTGGTGTCTGTATGGCTGTATCCAGGTTCTCAAGTTTATCCAGTGCCCTGAGTATGCGTAAAAAACTTTTCAGAGTAATGGGTTTCCCACTCTCAATACGTGAGATTTCATCCGGCGCCTTCCCTATCAATTCTCCCAGCTTTTTCTGGCTCATATCCAGATTCAGACGTATCTCTTTCAATCGTTTTCCGATCTCCGAAAGTATCTGATCTTCCGTTAAGCTATACCATGGATGAAAATTAATCATAATTTTATATATTGTGCAAATATACAATTTATATATTATATTTACTAATATATTTATTAAATATACAATATATATTCCTTAAAATATTCTACTATATACTTTCATCAGCAAGGTTTTGTTCATTCATGAAGAGCAGGAATTCATATAACATGCTATTTACAAGCATATTAAGTTGTCAAAACGGAATTTTTTTATTAAATTTGTGTATACTTTTATTACAATTCTTTACAACAAATATCAAAACATTTTTAATAGATTTGCGTTGATTTAAAAAATTATTCAAATGCCAGATTTACTATTCGAAGGTAATTTTGCCAATTCTAATGCCAGAGTAGAGGTTGGGCTATCAATCATAGCCTTTACAGAAGATAACAATTACATTGTTTATTCGCCTGCACTGGATATCTCAGGTTATGGCAATAACGAGGCTGAAGCTAAAAGATCATTTGAAATAACCCTGGAAGAATTCTTTAAATATACTATAAATAAAGGCACCTTTGAATCTGAATTGAAAAGGTTAGGATGGAAACTATCAGGAAAGAAAAACAACAGGAAATATAAACAACCGTTTCTTGACCAGTTATTCAGGGATAATCATTATTTAAGTGAAATAATAAGAGATAAGGAGTTTAAAAAATACGACCAGAAAATAAAATTCCCGGCTGTTGCATAACCAATTATGGCTAATACACTAAGAAACATCCCACTGGTAAAGTACAGAAGTTTTCTGAAATCTGAAGGATGTAAGTGTAACCGGGAAAAAGGTGGCCATGAACATTGGAGCCGGCATGATATCGCAAGACCTTTGACTTTACAATCCCATATCGATCCTGTTCCCGAATTCATCATCAAACAACACTTAAGATATCTGAATATTTCCAAAGAAAATTTTTTAAAGAAGATTAATAAACTATGACCATTAACATTAAACAATCCAAAAAAATCCAGGAATGCAAAAAAGTGTTACCTTTATCTAGTTTATAAACATTACAAAATACAAAGTGCGTTCCATATGCGGAACCTTAAAAATATATCTAATTGATTTTGTGTTTAATAGATAACATTATAAATGTCCCCTACGGACTGCAAAAATTAGAGCGAGTGTGAGAGCGAGAGCGATCTACTCGCTTTTTTGCCTCATTTATCCTCCGAAGCTAAAGCAAAGGAGGAAATCTCACTCTTAAACTTACATAGTTAAAATAAATCCCTATACATTATTCCTTATTCTTTTTAGAAACACCAGGAATAATAACCCGATTAAAAGGGAAATGGAAATACCTATTGCATAGCCTGTATTTAATGAGATTTGCAATCCTTCAGGAGCAACACAAATGTAAGTTGTAGTTACTGCAGTCATGAAAACTGCAGGAAAGAAGGTGACCCAGAAAAACTTGCATTCTTTTGCCAGAAATACTGTTATCGTCCATAATACTATAGCCGCAAGTGTTTGATTACACCATGCAAAATATCTCCAGATAATGCTGAAATTAATCTGAGTTAACAAGAAACCAATGATAAACAGAGGGATACTTATTTTGAGCCTGTCGGGAATTTTCTTCTGGCTTACTTTTAAAAAGTCGGCTACAATCAGCCTGGCGCTCCTGAAAGCCGTGTCACCAGAAGTAATAGGTGCAGCTACAACACCCAGAAGGGCTAAAATACCTCCTACTTTACCTAACAAGGAATTTGAAATCTCATTTACAACCCAGGCTGCATTTCCCTGATGATTGTTCATTACAGTATTGAGTTCATTCACCCCGCCAAAAAAAGTCATCCCAGCAACAGCCCAGATTATTGCAACTATTCCCTCGGCAATCATTGCACCATAAAATACCCTGCGTCCGTATTTTTCATTTTTAATACACCGGGCCATCATCGGCGACTGTGTAGCATGAAATCCTGATATTGCCCCACAGGCGATGCTAATGAACATCATTGGGAATATAGGAAATTTTCCGGGTTCACTATGCATATTATGGAGATCAGGCAGGGATATCTCAGGGATATGATACCCTTTAAAAACTAATCCTATTGAAATTCCAATGGCCATAAATAATAAGGCAACACCAAACAAGGGGTAAATACGTCCGATCAGCTTATCAATGGGCAATAATGTTGCTATAAGGTAGTAGACAAATACCACAGAGGCCCAAAAAGTCAACCCGGGTTGATTATTGGTAATACTTGCGAGTATGCCCGCCGGTCCCATAATAAACACTGCACCTACCAGTACCATAAGTATAACCGTAAAGCCTCTTGTAAATTGTTTCATGCCCATCCCCAGGTATCTTCCGATAATTTCCGGTATGCTTAATCCGTTTAATCTAATAGATATCATGCCCGAAAGATAATCATGTACGGCTCCTCCAAATACACAACCAAATACGATCCACAATAGTGCCGAAGGCCCCCACATAGCCCCGGCTACAGCACCAAATATGGGTCCTAATCCAGCAATGTTCAGAAACTGGATAAGAAATATCTTACCCCATCCCATAGGAACATAATCTACACCATCCTGCATGGAATAAGCAGGTGTCTGCCGATTAGCATCGGCACCAAATATCCTTTCAATAATCCTGCTATAGATAAAAAAACCTAGAAAAAGCAATGCTATAGAAACTACAAACGTAATCATGTAATAATTTTTTTAATGCAGAAAATCTGTCATAAACCGTATTGCTTTAATGACTTAATTAAATAATGCAAGGCAATTTAATACATTCCTTTTAATCTTTCAAACCCCTGCCAAGGAATATAACTATTTTGGTACTTCAGATTGTATTTTCATCAACCAAAAACTCTCTATTCACTATATTACGTATAATTTCGCTTATTGTAACCAATCATATTATCCGGCATAAAGTTTCAAAAATATCTTCTCCCTATTCCTTAACTGGCATTTTAATTGACTTCAACCTGATACCATTAATAATAAACCCTAAACCCGCTATAATTCCCCCATAATAAATTATATGAGAGGACGTTGCTGTTACTACTATACCTGCTATTAGAAAAACAAATCCTAAAATTAAGTCCCTGGTTCCCCTTCTTCTGGCTTTTTGAACCATCTCTTCTACATAAATTTTTATTTCATCCTTATTCTTTAATGATAGAGAATCTGCAATCTCTTCCGATATACCCTGTTGGATTAAATCATCCTTAATTTGTTCTATGACTGAATCCGTTTCTTTTTTTATTTCAACTGCATCTATGTTTTCCTGAAATTCGTCTATCTCAATATAACCTTCCTCTCCTTCAAAATATTCCTTAATAAATTGATAATAATCTCCTAATCTCTCTTTAATATCATTTCTTATATTGTCCAAATCTTCTCCATCTCTCAATCTCAAGTGCATTTCTTCTCTTATATCTTCAACATTGAGAGAAAAGTTTGGATTTCGCAAATACGCATTGATTTTTGCCCCTGCCATTTCTTCATTTCTCCGATACAACTCGTTTTGAAGCAATGGTATCAACTCTGGTTCAAGTCCTTCCAGTTTATCAGTCAAGTCCAATAACAGATTTGTAGGGGCTACTCTGTAAAATTCTATTTGCTTTTCCCTATCCATGTTAATTATTATTTTACGAAATTCTTAATTCTAACAAAATATAGACCTGCAATACTATCTATAAATATATCAATTATTATTATTTGATAACCCTGATTATACCAGATTTTTCATTAATATCTACTCAATATACCATCAAGCATCACATGGTCCCATCCACCCATTTCCTCTCCTTCGTAATAAAAAATTACCGCATCAATCCAATCTCCTTTATAATTTCTTTGTAGTAATGTTTCTTTTAATATTATGGTAGTACGCATGCCTCCTGTCGATCCCTGAAAATAGTTATACCAACTGGATTCATCCTCTTTTGGCCCATTATAATCTTCATTTTCCAATAATTCAACATGCATAGTGCCTTCTTCTATCTTCATCACATTAAGTCGTAACCCGCTAAAATATTCCTTTGAAAGGTTATCGCATAAAAGCTGCACCTTCTTTTCAATACTTAAATCCTTGTCAACTGGTATTATTTTGGTTATAACAGGTACATCTTTATTATAATCCTTTTTGTACGCTTTTACTTCCTTCGCCCCATATATAAATAAGTAATCATCCGGATCATCTATGTTATCTGCCCTAACACATCTGATAATTAAAAAACTAACTAATATGAAAAGCTTTAATAAAAAACCTTGTTTTAAAGACATATCATTAAACTAATTTTAAAATATAGAAACAATTTTTTTATGCAATTTACAGTTTTTAAAAGAATATGAATGTGCAGTCACATAAATATCTTTATATCTTTTACCTGATTGTTTTTGTGCTTACTATTTGTGCAAAAACCCATAAAGATCCTATAGAAGAGTTGATTTCACAATACAAAGAAGAAGAAGAGGTGGTGCGAAAACTCAAACAGTTTAAGGAAGACGGATATGAAAAGAAACTGAACATTGGAGATAATACGTCCGACGATTTAATCGAAATAGCCAAAAGTTATCTTGGCACACCCTACAAATGGTCAGGAACTTCAAAAAAAGGATTAGACTGCTCTGGCTTGCTTTTTGCTTCATTCCGTGATTTAGGAGTTGGATGCCCCCATTCATCGCAGGAGATAGCGCGTTATGGCCAAATAATTATAGAGAAAGATGACCTGGTTCCGGGTGATTTGTTGTTTTTTATTGGCACTTACCAGTCAAATATAGTACTAATAACACACTCAGCCATATACCTGAGTGAGAAGCAATTTATTCATACATCATCAAAAAACGGTGTAGAAATTCAAAACATGGATACCGATTACTGGAAAGACAAGTTTCTGTTTGGGACACGTGTGTTTGAAAATAATTAATATACGACCCTGTGTGAAATTAACCATCTGCTACTAAATTTCAAAAAAATAAAATCAACTAAACCTTTTAGATTATATATTGTTATTATAAAAAACAATATGAAAACATTTCTTTTTTTATTTCTAACAATTATTATGATTCCGCTAAGCGGTCAGACTTATAAAACACTTCATGACTTTAAAGCCACCACAATTGATGGCAAAGAATTTGACTTTTTTGCGCTCGCAGGGAAAAAAGTGCTGATAGTAAACACAGCCTCAAAATGCGGATTTACACCTCAATATGAAGATTTGGAAATACTATTTAAAGAATATGGAGGTGACAAATTTACAATTATAGGTTTTCCTGCAAATAACTTTATGCACCAAGAACCAGGTACAAATGAAGAGATTCAGGAATTCTGCACCATAAATTATGGAGTGACGTTTCAAATGATGGAAAAAATTTCCGTGAAGGGGGACGATATGCACCCTATATACCAGTGGCTTACACAAAAGTCACAGAATGGGGTGATGGACTCTGAGGTGAAATGGAATTTTCAGAAATATATGATTGATGAACAGGGTCATTTGGTAGACTATGCTCTCCCAAAAGAAAAACCTTATTGTGATAAAATAATAAACTGGATTAAAGAATAAGTAGCATTATGTCTTTATCCATATCATCTGCTTCAGGCAAAGGAATTAAAGACTATGCAAAATACGCAAAGAATGCCCCACTATCTGGTTAATATTCACTATGAAATCAAACTTTTAATTCTATTATCCAAAGCTGTTTGATCATGAATAAAGGATGCCAAACCTGCCTGGTTTAGCAGTGTGTCAATAGCCAGCTCCCCTGCTTTAACTCTTGCTGCCCAGCGTTTATGTTTGGGTATTTTACCATCTGTAGAAATCAAATGCCAGTCCTCATCAGAAAGTACAGGAAACATATCCTGACACCCAAAATCTTTAGCCCTCTTAATAATTTCAACTCCGGATAAGGGTAGATCTTTATCCAGGCTTTCAGCAAAATCAAGAACTTTCTGTTCCACATCCCACAGTTTTTTTATCATCACTTCACTTCGGTCTACCTCTGCATTCAATTCAATTTCGTATACTTCATCCACTTTATATGAAAACTCCGGATCCAATGTATCATAGCCATCTTTAGCCACCTGTGCAGGTATTGTAAACACATCCACTCCGGCTAAAGCATCCAATTGGTCGGCAGATCGCAAACTGGCTGCAATCTGTCTGGTTCTCCAGGGATTATCCCGTGCAATCTTTCTCACAATCTTCTGACTGGCAAGTGTTGCCCTTTCCCCTACATTTCTACCATTTCCCAGAATATTATTTGCCAGGTATGCATTTAAGCGCCCAAGAAAAACATTGACATAATCCGGCTTTGCAACCTTTGTAATAAGAGCATTCTGCCTCGCACTAAAACCAAGTGTAAAATTTATAGGAACCCCCATTTTTCGTAATTCACGAGCGCCAAGCAAGCCTGTAGGTGTAAAAGGGACTTTTATGATAAAGGAATTAGGACAAATTTCATGAAAACGCTTACCATAGTGAATTATAGCCTCGAAATCATGTGCTGTATTGGTATGTAATTCAACACTTACTTTGCCTCCAAATTCATGAAACAGTCTGAGTCCATGACGCGCATTTAGTATAAAGGCTATCTCAGCAACTCTCAACTCCAAAGGGATGTCAGACAGTGAAGCATTCACCTCTATAATAAAGTTGTCATAAATTCCTTTTTGAATTTCGTTGTTTAAGAGTGTATTGTTAGTAGTAAGAGCCGACATTTCTTTAGTCCAGAGCTTCCGGGCTTCCTCCATATCGCCCGTATCCAGCCAAATTTCAGTGCCCGTATCTTTTAATGATTTCCAAAAACTATCTGAAGAATACAATATACCCGAGCTGCCAGCTAATCCACTACTGGCAAGTTTGGCAATATTTTGTTGTTGTTGGTTGTTTATAAACTTCATAGTATGTAGTTATTAAAAGTCATTTTTTCTTTTTCTTCTTTTTAGAGAAAACCCTTATAATCCAACTTTGTTCAACTGCATCAGCAGCTTCGGCTACTTCATCAAGACTTCTGTTTAGCTTCGAGATCACTATCTGTAAACTATCTGCGAATATACTATCGGTAAGTAATTTATTTATAGTTCCATGCCCCGTGCTTATCATTTCAGTAATATCAACCAAATTTTGGGATATCTCACTTGCGTTGGAACTTGTCTTATTTAAATCCCGGGTTAACTGAAGCATCTTCGCTGACGTTGCTGTGTCAACGAAAAACTTACTGAAGATACCTTCTCCCTGGTTTATTTTACGGGTTATTTCAGCAAGGTTATTTGAAACTCGTAATACCTGATCACTGGATTTGTCAAGATTTCTTGAAAAGGCAGAATCGGCAAGCATCTTACCCACTATCCCCTCCCCTTGGTTCAGTTTTGCCGTTATCATAGCCAGATCGCGGGTAACTTTGGATATATTGTTGCTTGTGATATCCATGTTCTTTGTAAATGTAGTATCGCTGAATATCTTACCAAACATTCCCTCTCCCCTGTTTATTTTATCCGTAATATCTACAAGGTTTTCCGTTACCAAAGCAATGTTTTCGCTTGATTTCTTAACAGTAACGAGTATATCGTCCAGCTCCACTGCAGCAACCGTTTCAAGAACCCCCCGGTCTTTTATGGAAGGCATATCAGAACTCCCGGGAAGTATATTTACAACCTTATTACCCATAAGACCTTCTGTCCCGATTGTTGCCTTCGAATCAATTCTTATAAATTTCCGGGCTTCTGTTTCAATCACAAGTTCTACTACAACTGAAGAATCAGAAACAATATATATGTCACTTACGGTACCCACATCAATTCCTGAAAACCTGACATTGTTTCCTGCCTTTAGTCCTTTAACATTGCTGAATACAGCCCGTACAGTAAAATTGGAACCAAATAGATTCCTTTCACGGCCAATAATATAAATAGCCATAATAAAAAGGACAATACCCACAACTATAAAAATTCCCAGGCGTAACGAATCTTGTTTTTTTAATCTCATGCTTTCTGGTTTTTAAGTAAAAAACTCTTTTATATTCTCCTCCTCAGCTGTCTTAAAATCATCATAATCCCCTTCAAGCAATACCTTCCCGTCCTTCAAAAAATACATCCTGTTAGCTGTTATTTTAGCACATTTTATATCATGTGTTATTATAAGTGACGAGGTCCTGTATTTTTCCTGCACCTTAATAATTAAATTACTTATTCCTTTAGCAATTACCGGATCTAAACCGGTTGTAGGCTCATCATACAAAATAATCTCAGGCTTCAGAATAAGTGTTCTTGCAAGGCCAATTCTTTTTTTCATTCCTCCTGATAATTCCGAGGGCATTTTATCCTTTGCCTCCAACAGCCCAACACTTTCCAAAACATCATCTATCAGAAATTCAATCTCATCGTGATCGTGCGTTACCTTATTTTGAATTAGCGGAAATGCAAGATTCTCCCTCACTGTCATTGAGTCGTATAATGCGCCACTTTGAAACAGGAACCCGATCTTCTTTCGTATTTCATTTAATTCCTGTTCTTTCATATTAATAATATCCTTACCAAAAACGTAAATTTCTCCTGCATCAGGCATCATCAAGCCTATAATGCATTTAATAAGAACCGATTTCCCCTGGCCGGATTTTCCCAGAACTACAATGTTCTCGCCGCGATATAATTCAAGGTTTACATCCTCCAGTATTTCCTTGCCATCAAATGATTTCTGCAGATGACGAATCTCCACAACTTTTTCCTGCTGGTCTATTCCATCCAGAATCTTTTGTTTCGATATATTTTGTGTTTCGGGCATATTATGTTAATTATCTGCAATTTACATTATATTTTTGTATGTTCCATTTTTAACCCTCAAAATTCTTTATCCTGCCTCCATCTTCTGACTTCCGTCTATTTTATCCACCAATGTATGAACAAAAGCGGACAGGTATCTCAATCTTTCAGTAACAATGTTTTAAATTCATCTTCTGTATTTAAAATTTAAAGATTATACACCTGTTATTATATCCGTTATTTGAACCGCAACCAAATCTATAACAAACACCCATACAGATGCCGATACTACAGCTGCATTAGCGGCTTTACCAACTTCTTCTGTCCCATACCTTGCACTATATCCTTTATAACATCCTATAAGTCCGATGGCAAATCCGAAAAAGAAGGTTTTAATAAATGCAGGCATAACATCAATAAAGTATAACCAGTCGAAGGCCTGCGCCAAAAACAATGAAAAAGTCAAATTTCCATGAATATTGGCCCCTGCATAAGATCCGTAAAGCGCAATTGCATCGGCATATATCACGAGAAGGGGAACCATAAGTGTGGTAGCCAGAACACGGGTTGCTACTAAATATTTCATTGGATTGATCCCTGAGACTTCCATAGCATCTATTTGTTCTGTAACACGCATCGAACCAAGTTCGGCACCCATACTTGATCCTATTTTCCCCGCACAAATCAAAGCTGTAATAACAGGCCCTATCTCTCTCACCAGTGACACAGCTACCATCCCTGGCAGCCACACTTCGGCGCCAAATTCTACTAAAACAGGCCGGGTTTGCATTGTTATCACCAACCCCAGAATAAATCCGGTAAGGCTAATAAGTGGCAATGATTGATAACCTATTTTATAACATTGCCTTAATAATTCCTGGTGCTCAAAGGGAGGGCGCATCAGTTCACGCAACAATCGGCCTGTAAATCTCGTAATCTCAGCTGTTTCAATAAAGAAATTCCTGGCTTTTTCAAGAAGCTTTGGATTAAATCCACCATCATTCATTGTTCTAACCTCCTGTATTTTTTATTCATCAAATTTTGCGTTAACTTTTCTTCTATCTGATAAAGTAAAACCGGGAGACTGGTTTCAAAAACAAATTTTCTGATCTGTTTTCTTGGCATACTTTCTCCCAAAAACTTTCTTTCTCTTTTATTCAACACTACTAAATCAAATCCGCTTTCTTTTATATATTTATTAATTCTTGACGGAGATATTTTTTTACCCATAACATCAAATAGTATATCCTGATTATCTGATATCTGTTTCCTCAATTGTTCAATATCTTCCTTTGTTTTTGAAATGTTTAAAACCTGCAGAGAAGCTCCAAAATATTCTTTCCAGTGATACAAATTTTTTATTGCCTTAAAATCCCAGTCACCCGAATCTGTTATAAAAAGTATGTTTTTAATACATCTGAATTTATAATCAGGCGGTATGACCCAAATTAGGCAAGGTGCTTCGTTAATCATTATGCATTCTGCATTTTGCACTAAACGATCGAGAAATCCATATTTCTTTTTCCCGTGAATTACCAAAAGGCTGATATCTGCATTTTCTATGCATTCCAGAACCTGACTTGCATACCAGCCCGAACTTGTTATATAGTCGATTTGAAATTCCTTTCCATACCTCTTCTTTATCGAGTTAATATAATTATGGCATCTTTGACCTACATTTTCATATACCTCAGCATAATCATTCAGATCACAAGGCAAATCATTTAACTCAAAATGGAAATAGGGAGCGGTAAACTTTGATATATCAAGACAAAAAAATAACTCTACACCTAAACGCATAGAATACGCCAATTCAACCGCATAATCAATCAATGGAAACGATTGATCAGCAAAATCCGTGGGAATTAGTAATTTGCTCATAAGACCCAACCTTTAGTTAAGTATTACCCCTCATTTCCTGCATCTCCAGGGACTTAAATTAACGAATTATTCAAAAAAAAACAATTTATTACCCTATTATTAATGCAACGGATGTTTAAATATTTATGGTTTCAAAGAGAATTTATCATGGTTTTATTCATTTTGGAATGATGGATTATTTGATAATTGGAATGAATGACACAGTATTCCGTTTTTGTAGCAATATTTCCAATTTGAAAGTAAATCCTGATAGGATGAAATTAAATAATCTGATGAAATATTCTTGCAAACCACATTAATACCAATAAATCCATTCATCCATTTTGTTTTCAAATATAAGATATAGATTTACAGGTATTTAAAATTTATCCCCGGAATGAATCCAATGAGTAACTCTGATTATTGATAAATCCCCTTTAAATTAACCAGATTATTTATAAATTGTGGCATAAAATTTAAACTCTGAAAATTTAACTTAAATACACATGAAAAAGTTTATTCGCTGGCTGTTCTTACTAGCAATACTCGGAGGTGGAGGGTATCTTGCCTATATATTCTTATTAAAACCTTCGGGAAATTACCAGTCTATATATCTTGTCCCAAAAGATGCCGTCTTTATAATAGAAACCACCGATCCCATTAATGCCTGGGATGAAATTGTACATAGTGATGCCTGGGTCCATCTGCAAACCAACGAATTTTTAGCTGAGCTGAATGAAGATTTAGAATCGGTAGACACCATGATCAATTCAAAACAGGGATTGTTTAAATTATTGGGATCGCGAAGTGTTTTACTTTCACTTCATGAATATGCACCAAAAAAATATGATTTTTTATTTGTTGTTGATCTGAAACGCGCATCCCGCTTATCATCACTAACAGATTACCTTGGATCTCTTCTCGGTGATGGCTATACTGTTACCAAACGCACATATAACAGTAATGAAATTATAGAGATACTCGATATCGAATATCAGGACTTATATTATTTATCTATTATCCAGGATCAGGCAGTAATTTCGTTTAATCATAAGCTTATTGAAAAGTCGATTGATGAATATGAAGACCCTGTTATAGGACGAGATTTTAATTACCTAGATGTTTCCAAGCGCATAGCCAGTAAAAACCTTTTCAGGGTATATGTAAATTATAATTACCTGGACGACTACGTAAATAGTTCCCTTTCTCAACCTGACCCTATGCTTGATATGCTATCCAAAACGCTCTGCTTCACAGGGTTGTCTTTTGATATTGAAAAAAGCGGAATCATAGGATTGCAGGGATATACAAACTTGAATGACACCGTCAAATCATATATCAGGGCACTTCATAGTTCGGGTCAGGGAAGAATTGAAATCGGTGAGATACTGCCGAAACGTATAGCCATGTTTGCCGATCTTGGATTCGAAAGTTTTTCTTCTTTTTATGATAATTTCGAGAACGCGCTAAAATCTGATGCTGCAGCTTACGATTCCTATACTTCCGGAATTAAAAAGGTAGAAAAAAAGCTAAAAATAAGTATTAAAGAAAATTTTGTAGATTGGGTTGATGATGAGATTGCAGTGGTTCAAACCCAGCCATCAGGCCTGGGAAAAAACAATGAAATGGCCATTATACTAAAAGCAAAAGATGCTGAAGAAGCTGAAAAAAACCTGGATTTTATAAATGAGCAAATAAAAAAGAACGCACCCATTAAATTCAAAGAAGTAGATTATAAAGGATACCCTATCAAATATCTATCCCTGACCGGATTTTTTAAGCTCATTCTTGGAAAACTGTTTGCAAAACTTGAAAAACCTTACTATACACAAATCGACCGCTATGTAATATTCAGTAATCATCCGCAAACCATAAAAAATATCATTGACGATTACCTGAAAGGTGAAACCCTTAATACATCCATTGATTATTATCGCTTTCTGAATAATTTCAATAAAAATTCCAACATTTTTGTGTATATACAAACGCCCATCGTTTTTGAGAACCTGAAACAATGGACTGGCCCCGAAACATATAATAAGTTAAAAGCGAATCAGGATTACATTAATTGTTTCCCCCAAATAGGATTTCAAATGGAAAGCAAGGATAATTTGTTCGAAACCAGTATTATAGCAAGATTCGACACAGGCTTTGTTATTCCTGAAAAAGTAATTGTTCCAGTTGAAGAAGATCTTATCCTTGAAGATGACACCTCATCGATTGATTATGAATTAATTGAAGAAGTTGAAATCCCCGAAGTATCAGAGATTATAGTAGATGACCTCTCTGCATCCAAGCACAAGGAATACTTTGAAGACGGCTCTTTAAAACTGGAAGTTGGATTAAAAAATGGGCTCCTGCATGGTGTTTTCAGAGAGTATTATGAAAATGGCAATCTGAAAATAAAAGGGAGGTTTAAAGAAAACCTTAAAACCAGTACATGGAAATATTACAATGAAAATGGCGATCAAGTTGCCGAAAAGGAATTTGATGAAGATGAAGAGATCTCAGAATAAAAAAAATGCCAGGCTTAAACCTGGCATTTTTCATAATATAGAAGAATAATTATTTCCACTTTTTATACTGGTCCAAAAGACTTATTGTTGTCTCATCAGGTTCGGTAACAACAGTAGCAACATTCAGCTTCTTTTCCTTATTGCCCCAAAATACAACAGGCATTACATCGCCACCATATTCTCCATTTGACGATTCAAAGGTTTCCATTCCCAAACCTGAACTTAAATAGTACATAAGAGGAGCTTTTTTATTATGCAGATAAAGACCAACATCCTTAAGACTTTCAAAATCCATGGTTACCTCGCCGCAAAGCTGTCCGTTTTCTTCAAAAAGCCTCTTTTTAATGTTTTTTGCCTCCGGATAACTTTTTTCAATCTCATCCCCTTCTATATAACTAGTTATCAGTTCGTTAAAGTCAGTTTCGGATACGTCTTGTTCTTCATCCATTATTGACATTATATTAATATATTTTATGGTCAATTTACCTGATTCTTTACCTGTTAATTCAAATGCATATTGTTTCTTCTCCACCGTAAGGCAACTACTCAATAGGCCTGCAATAAGGGCTAAAAATATCCAATTTCTAAATTTCATAATATATTGTTTTTAGTTATAAATACAAAACTAAAGTTAATTATGTGTTATTGTATATACATAATTTAATATTTGACAAATGAACAAAAATATTCTATAACATACTTAAAAAAAGATATAAAAGTATAAATAAGAACTTTAACATCCAACTTTAAATCCCTTAAACATCAACTAATATCAACCTTTTAGCATTTTTTGCGTATAACTATATAGAAGTAATACGAAAGAAGATGGATTTGAAGAATAAGACCATATTAGTTGTCGAAGATATTGAGATTAATTTTCGTCTGATACAAGCGATTTTCAGCCGTACAAATGTTAATCTGTTAAAAGCAGGAGATGGTGATGAAGCGATAGATGCCTTTAGAACAAACAAAGATATCGATTTGGTGTTAATGGATATAAAACTTCCCGGTATGAACGGGTATGAAGTAACCAGGCAGCTAAAAAGTATACGAAAAGAAGTACCCATTATTGCACAAACTGCCTATTCAATGGATGGCGACCTTGAGAAAGCTCTTCAGGCAGGTTGTGACGAATATGTATCTAAGCCCATTAATAAAAGTGAGCTTATGGACAAAGTTTTCAGGCTTATTGGAAATTAATGTGATAAAGGAATGACATCCAATATAATTAATTTTAATAGCCCCTGCCTTTAGGTAGGAGAGAAAGGATGAAATATAAAACTGAAATACTCAATATTTTGTTATTTAAATTGAAATGCAAAATATTGAGTATTTCTCTATTGTGGAAATTTATTTTGCCCCCTGGTTAAAATCTGGGGCTGTTTGGAATCAATTAAATAATAGCTATTTATCTGCCTTATTTTTTATGCTTCGACAGCTTTATAAACTCTTACCCAATCAATATCCATTGAAGCAGGCAATAAACTGTCATCTATTTTATTTTGTATTATTGAACAAAAGTTAACATACATAGCCTCATTAGGTACACCCTGGGTTTGTGTATGTATCACCATGTCATTAATCTTCCAGATAAGAGAATTTTCTGTCCATTCAAGGGTGTATATAAAGAAATCTTTAGTAAGCTTGCCCGCACCAACTTTGGTAATGGCCTTATGTATATTATCTGGTCCTGAACCATTTGTCCAGAAATTTCCAAGGTTTATCTTGCCTTTATTGGATTTAAACACATCAATATGAGGCACTTTCAGATCTGATATCATCCAGAATGCATGCATAATAGCTTTAGGCTGGCCAATTCGAACCTTAGCTTTGAAAATACCATATTTTTGCTTGAAACTCTTAGCTGTATTTATAAGTCCGGAAGTATAATTAAACTCTTTTCGCATAAAACCAAATTCTGGAGTCCATAAGTTCCCTTCAATATTTTCTCTTCTTGTAACAATACGCAATATACTGTTATTAATCTCCAGGTTTTTATCAGTAAAATACTGCTGATTGCCTTCAAGTACATAAGAGTCCTTCAAAAGCTTATCACCATAATAATACCGTGTCATCCATTTCTTTTCATCCAGCTTCGAACTATCAAAATCGTCCTCAAAGCTTTTCTCCCAGCTCTCTAATTCTTTAAATTTATCTGAACCTTTGAGTTTTGTATACCATACTATCTTATCAGACTTCTTAAGCTGAAGATATTCCTGTTCTGCCTTATATTCATCAGACAGTGCATATTTCTTTTCTGGCTTAAGGGCCATATAGTCTTTCACTTTCTTAAATTCCTCCGTGTTTATAAAGGCTTCCAGTTCAAAATATTTATCAAGTTCCTCAGATCCTTCCAATTCTTCATACACTTTACATTTAGGATTTGCTTTAAACTTTATATAGGCTTTAATCTTACTATCTTTTTTTAGGGCAATCAATCTTTGTTTCTTTTGATATTCTTCAGTTAGCTTAAATTCTTTAGGATTGGAAGTGCTTTCAGCCTGTCTGAAATCCGCTGAATTAACGAACTCTTCCAATTCAGTAATCTCTGCCAGCTCACCGGATTCTTTAACGTTCAGATAATTTTGAAGTTGTGAAGATTTCTTAATCTTGAAATAATCTTTAAATTTCTGGGAGTTTTTCATCTTCAGATACTCTTGTTCCTTTGCATACTCCTCAGTATCTTTATATTGCTGACCCTTAATTGTTTTTACTACGTCTGCAAACTCAGGGGACTTCACCAGCTTTTCCAATTCCTCAAAATGTTCCAGTTCATCGGATGATGAAAACTCAACAAAGTCATGGTGTTCCTTAATTAAAGCAGCTTCAGTTGCTTCAATTTTTTCTGTTTTTGGATATAACCCAAGTAGTACTTTTATACTTGCCATATGTATGATATTTTAATGCAATGCAAGATAGAAATCTTTTATAAATATTTGAATAGTTAAAGATATTAAATTTTTTCCTAGATTTTGAAATTGAACATGTATTAGTTCCTCTCTCATTAAATTTAACGATAAAAAAATACAAAAAGTATTACTTAATAAGTCTATATTACCTAAAAATAAAACATAGGAGTTAGTTTAGTAAAAATCAAATCACTGCAAAAATTTCAAGAAAAATATACTTTGTATTTTGAATTATTTTTAGCTAAATTAGTAATAGAATTTTACCAGAAAAAAGCGAATATAGGAACATATACTATATTTTATTATTAATTTTGTCGTTTACCATTTCAAAACAGCGTAAGAGATGTCAAATAACGTAGGAGAAATCACACAGGTAATTGGCCCTGTCGTAGATGTAAATTTCGAGAAAAGCGGAGAAGACCTTCCAAAAATTCATGATGCATTAGAAATAAAAAGAGATAACGATGAAATCCTTATCGTTGAATGCCAGCAGCATATTGGGGAACACACAGTGAGAACCATCGCTATGGACTCTACAGATGGCCTTCAGCGTGGAATGAAAGTAGTTTCTACCGGTGCTGCAATAAAGATGCCGGTAGGTGATAAAGTTCGCGGGAGGTTATTAAATGTGATTGGCGACACCATCGACGGTATAGGCCCACTTGATAAATCAGATGGATACCAAATTCACAATGCTCCTCCAAAACTCGAAAACCTTACAACCGAAGCAGAAATCTTATATACAGGTATTAAGGTAATTGACCTGCTTGAACCGTACGCTAAAGGAGGTAAAATCGGACTCTTTGGTGGAGCTGGTGTTGGAAAAACCGTTATCATTATGGAGCTTATTAATAATATAGCAAAAAAATATTCCGGTCTCTCCGTATTTGCAGGTGTTGGAGAGAGAACCCGCGAGGGAAATGATTTACTCCGTGAGATGATCGAATCAGGTGTAATAAGGTATGGAAAAGAATTTCTTAAAAGTATGGAAGAAGGAAGCTGGGACCTCACAAAAATAGATAAAAAAGAATTAGATGAATCACAAGCCACACTCGTATTTGGCCAGATGAACGAACCTCCCGGGGCTCGTGCCACAGTAGCACTTTCAGGGCTTACTGTCGCTGAAGCTTTCCGTGATGGAGATGAAAAAAGCGGAGGCCGTGACATCCTTTTTTTTGTTGACAATATTTTCCGTTTCACACAAGCTGGTTCAGAGGTATCTGCACTTTTAGGAAGGATGCCTTCTGCTGTAGGTTACCAACCAACACTAGCAACCGAGATGGGATTAATGCAGGAACGTATTACTTCCACAAAACGTGGATCTATTACCTCCGTTCAGGCAATTTATGTGCCTGCTGATGACCTTACAGACCCTGCCCCTGCTACTACTTTCTCACACCTGGATGCTACAACCGTTTTAAGCCGAAAAATTTCAGAATTAGGTATTTATCCTGCTGTTGACCCCCTTGATTCAACATCCCGTATACTTACTCCGGAAGTTGTTGGTAAAGAGCACTATGAAACAGCTCAGAAATTAAAAGAATTATTACAACGCTATAAAGAATTACAGGATATTATCGCTATTCTGGGTATGGATGAACTTTCTGAAGAGGACAAGTTGGTGGTTCACCGTGCTCGAAGAGCGCAGCGATTCCTTTCCCAACCTTTCCATGTTGCTGAAGCATTTACCGGCCTTAAAGGAGCTCTGGTATCCATTGAAGATACCATTAAAGGTTTTAACATGATTATGGAAGGTGAAGTGGACAAATATCCCGAAGCCGCATTTAGCTTCGTTGGCAATATTGAAGAGGCCATTACCAAAGGAGAAAAGATGATTGCCGACTCTGAAAAATAAAAACACCTGAATGAAAGATATTTTTTTGGAAATAATAACTCCTGACCGTAAAATTTACAGTGGTGAAATCCGGTTCCTGCATGTGCCGGGAACCAAAGGCCCTTTCGCAGTGCTAAGAAACCACGCCCCAATTATTTCTACGTTGGATGCCGGAAGGATACGTCTTATTGACATGAAGAAAGTTGAAGTTACTTTTCAGATTGAAGGTGGAATAATTGAAGTTATGAATAATAAAATAATTATATTAGCTGAAACAATTTAGCTAATCATGTTCATACTTCAAAAACCTGCAAATAAGCTCCTGACAATATTTGTACCTCTGACCTTTTTTCAAATACATTGTGCTATGGGGCAAATCAAAATAAAATTTCAATCAAAGGACAGCATTACTATAACTGCAGACTGCTATAAAGTAGAGGAATCCGCTCCTTATATACTTCTTTTTCACCAGGCGGGAAGTAGTCGCGGTGAATATAAAGAAATAGCCGGCAAACTGACCAACCTGGGATATAATTGCCTGGCGGTAGACTTACGTTCTGGTAATGAAATGAACTTTGTTACCAACGAAACAGCAGCATGTGCCAGGGAAAAAAATTTACCCGCCGGCTACCTGGATGCTGAAAAAGATATGAACGCAGCCATTGATTATGCTTATGAAAAATCTGGACAGGAAGTAATACTTTTTGGAAGTTCATATTCCGCTTCTCTAAGCCTGAAAATTGCAAATGAAACCTCGAAAGTAAAGGCGGTGGTTGCTTTTAGCCCTGGCGAATATTTTAACACTGACCTGATTATAAAAGACCAGTTACAGGATTTTAACAAACCTGTATTTATTGCATCTACGAAAAAAGAAGCCGAATACATGGACGAGCTAACCACCTATATAGCTGATAAATACAAGACTCTTTTTAAACCGACGAATGGCAATGGCGTACACGGAGCAAGAGCTTTATGGGCCTCAAACAGTTCGAGTGATGAGTATTGGCTGGCTATGCTGGTGTTTTTTAGTAAGATGGCTCCAAAATAGATTTGTTCGTAAATTCGGTCTCATTTATAAAAATCCTCCTATCTTTATCGCCTTAAAACAAAACTGTGACCGTAAAATTCCTTATAATACGTTTTAGCTCCATCGGAGATATAGTACTTACTACGCCGGTAATCCGATGTCTGAAGCAACAAGTAGAGAATGCTGAGGTCCATTTTCTGACCAAAAAGCAATTCTACCCGGTTGTACAGGCCAATCCGTATATCGATAAAATTCACCTGCTTGGAGAAACAATGTATGAAGTTACGGATGTCCTTAAAGAAGAGGGATTTCATCATATTATTGATCTCCATAACAACCTTCGCAGCCGAATTGTAAAAAGGAGGGTGAAAGTCTTCAACTTTACAGTGAATAAGCTAAACTGGAAAAAATGGCTGCTGGTAAATTTTAAGATCAATAAAATGCCAGATGTGCATATTGTTGACCGCTACCTGGATACTATAAAAGTTTTTGATGCTTACAACGATAACAAAGGCCTGGATTTTTTTATCCCGTCAGAAGAGGAAGTAGATTTAAAATCATTACCTGAACCATTTCAAAAAGGGTACATTGCATTGGTAGTAGGTGCGAATCACTTTACCAAGCAGATGCCCAATGAGAAAATTATTGATATTTGCAGCCAGTTAAATTACCCGGTGGTACTAATGGGAGGGCCAATGGATACAGCAAATGCTGAAATTATTGAAAAGCAAGTAGAAACACCTGTTTATAATGCCTGTGGCAAATATTCCATCAACCAGTCAGCTTCCCTGATTAAACAGGCACAACTGGTTATCAGTCCTGATACCGGCCTGATGCACATAGCTTCTGCATTTAAGAAAAAAATTATTTCTGTTTGGGGAAATACAGTTCCCGAACTGGGTATGTATCCATATCAACCACATCCTGGTTCGCAATTATTTGAAACCAAAGACTTGAAATGCAGGCCCTGTTCAAAAATAGGATATAAAAAATGTCCGAAAAGACATTTTAACTGCATGAACATGATTGATAATTCCCAACTCGTTTTAGCAGCCCAAAAATTGTTAAAAGAAGATTGATCCGACTGGAACGCTTAGTTCATCCAGATCAATCATGGCATTTATAAAAGACACTTTTTGGTAATTCTTAATATCGTCAACCTTAATGGGTTTTACATTTATTAACCCGTTATCGATTAAAAACTGCCTTCGTGTACCTTTTAGCAGTGGTGTAGAGGGTGTATCCCAGTTTTTCCCATCATAAAAAACCAGGTTACTTGAAAATGCATCGGTTACGAAACCTTGCTTAATTATTATAATATCTTCACAATGTCCACGCTTTTCATACAATTTATTTAGTTGATCCCTGTCAGCATATTTATAGGTGTAATCAATAAAATCATCGTGAACCACCCTGACCATATTGATCTCTTTACGATTATAAACGAGAAATTCAATTTTTTCTATCGTTGACTTGGAATATACCACTCTGCATTTGTAAACTTCATCCGTTAAATCATTCGGAATATTTACAATTTCTTTAAGGTCCACCTTTCTAAAATCACCATAATACTCTCTTCTGGACCGGTTCATCCGGGCATTATGATACGGAAGATTCTGTAATTGTTTATTTTCAATTTTTATAGATTCAACCAAAAGGGACATATATCTTATGTATTAATTCATTGTACTCATCCTCAGGTTTGCTCATCGTAGTAATGCCTCCTCCGCTTTTATAGAAAAACACACCATTTACATCCTCAATAAACCTGATCATTACGGCACTATCAACATTTTCGCCATCAAAAATACCAAATATTCCCGTATAATACCCTCTTTCGTAGTTTTCAGCTTTTTTTATCAGCTCCAGAGTTTTCAATTTCGGGGCCCCGCATATACTACCAGCAGGTAATATTTTACTAAAAATTGTTCCCAGGCTTTTACAATAACCTTCAGGTAAAGTACCCGTTATTTTTGAGCTGACCTGAAGCAGATCTTTTTGATTGGTCCTGATCTTTTCAATATATCGATAGTTTTCAACACGAATATTATCTGCTACCAAACTAAGATCATTTCGAATTAAATCCACAATAGTAGCATGCTCTGCTTTTTCCTTTGCATTACTTAGAATAGTTTCTTCAGCATTGGGTAATGATGCATCAATTGTTCCTTTCATAGGAAATGAGGATATTATTCCATCTTTTATCTGAACAAAAATTTCAGGAGAAAAAACCACAAACTCGTTTTTGAATATTAGCTTATATTTGGCCCTGCTACTGAAAAAAATTTCCAGGAGGGTTCCATCAACATCAATTTTCGAAGGAAAGGTCAGATTCAGCAGATACGAATACCCCTGTTTTTGCTTTTCTATAACATAAGTAAAAGCATCCATATATCGTTCATAATCTACAGGCCATTTTTTTAAAATTTCTACTTTTTTATTGCTGTTATCCTCAAAACGTGAATCATAATTCTTAAACTCTCCAGCTTTAAAAAGAATTTCCTGGTTGTTCAAATCATTTAACTCAGAAACAAATGCCTTTTTAATTTCATAGTCTATTATGAAAAGAAAAGGGGTCTTTGAAGTCCCATACAGATTCATTTTATCAATCCAAGTCATTCAGTCCACGCTTTGAGCTGCAAAATTATATAATTCCCTCATACCAATCCAAAAAATGATGGTGATGCTTTGTTCTTCCTCCTGCTCAACACTCACCTCACCCGTCGTCAATCGTCTATCGTCCTTCGTCACAACCCCGTTAATAAATTATTCCAAAATTGCTCACCTCGTTTTTAAATTCTCATTAGCTTTGAAAAAAATACATTATGAACTATTTTGACATTATTTTCATCATACTAATTGCCTGGAGTGCCTGGAGAGGCTTCTCAAAAGGTTTTGTATTTCAGGTAATAACATTGACTGCATTAGTTTTAGGTATTTATGGAGCCGTAAAATTTTCACCTGTTTTATGCAAGTTTATGAGCATAAAATTTCACATGACCTCAGAATTTCTCCCTCTCATTGCCTTTGCCATAACCTTCATTCTTATTGTAATTATTTTGCATATAGTGGGACGTCTGATTGAAAAACTAATAAAAGCAGTAGCATTAAGCTTTGCAAATAAAATAGCAGGTGTGGTTTTTAGCATAGCTAAAGCTTTATTTATTATAAGTATTATTCTGACAGGTATTAACCACGTAAATGAAAGTGCACAACTGATTTCTAAAGAAAAAATTGAAAAATCCCTGCTATACGAACCCATTTCAAAAATAGCCCCGGCGATATTTCCTTACCTGCATTTCGATAAATTAAAACCCGAGGCTCTGCCAGAAGAAGAAATTCAGGAAGAACCTACAGAAGTATAATATTTTTTCTGTTTAATTACAATCAATTATTATCTTTGGGAAATTTTTTAAAACCCGGCAGTTCATGAAATATTTTGTAAAATCATGAGTTCTGTTATTAATAGTTTTTATTTGTAAAATATCTGATGGATTTTATTGAAGAATTAAAATGGAGAGGCATGGTGCACGATGTGATGCCAGGTACTGATGAGCAGTTAAAAAAGGAGATGACAACTGCATATGTTGGCATTGACCCTACAGCAGACTCATTACATATTGGCCACCTCGTTTCTGTAATGATGCTAAAACACCTGCAAAAGCATGGCCATAAGCCTATTGCATTGGTTGGAGGTGCTACAGGTATGATAGGTGATCCATCAGGAAAATCGCAGGAACGAAATTTACTGACAGAAGAAACTCTGCGACATAACCAGGAATGCATTAAAAAACAACTTTCAAAATTCCTGGACTTTGAATCAGATTCTAAAAATAAGGCTGAACTGGTTAATAATTATGACTGGATGAAAAACTACAGTTTCCTCGATTTTGCGCGCGAAGTAGGAAAGCATATCACCGTAAATTACATGATGGCAAAGGATTCTGTACAAAAACGGTTGGAAACGGGTCTGTCATTTACCGAGTTTTCTTACCAGTTGCTTCAGGGATACGATTTTTATCATTTATACCTGACCAAAAACTGCAAGCTGCAAATGGGAGGATCGGACCAGTGGGGTAATATTGTAACAGGCACAGAACTAATCCGCCGTAAGGCATCTGGCGAGGCTTTTGCGCTTACCTGCCCATTAATTACAAAAGCAGACGGTGGAAAATTTGGAAAAACGGAAGAAGGGAATATCTGGCTTGATGCAAAACTCACCACTCCTTATAAGTTTTACCAGTTCTGGATAAATGTATCAGATGAAGATGCTGAAAAGTATATTAAAATATTTACCATGCTCTCAGTAGAAGAAATAGATAACCTGATAAAAGATCATAAAGAAGCTCCACATTTTCGGATATTACAAAAAGCCTTAGCTAAGGAGATAACCATTATGGTGCATTCTGAAGAAGCCTTTAATTCAGCAGTAGAAGCCTCCGATGTGCTTTTTGGTAAAGGGACAACAGAAACTTTAAAAAGGATGGATGAGGAGACGTTCCTTTCTGTTTTTGATGGCGTCCCTACCTATGAAATCTCAAAAGTTAACTTTGCCTCTTCAATTGATATATGTGACTTGTGCGCTGAAAAAACGAATGTTTTCCCATCAAAAGGAGAACTTCGAAGATTAATCAAAGGTGGTGGCCTGAGCATTAACAAAAATAAAATTGAAGAGGAAAGCCATAAACTCTCAGAAAATGATCTGCTCAACAATAAATACATTCTGGGTCAAAAAGGAAAAAAGAATTATTTCATTATCATTGTAAATTAACTTAACCTAAATAAATATGTCAGAAAATAATACAAACGGATTTAAATTCGAATCAACAGACCTGGTATTATACATTTGGAATAAAAGAAAACCATTAATCATTATTACGGTAGCAGCTGCAATACTTTCCATCATAATATCATTAACAATAACCCCAAAATTTGAATCAACAGCAATAATATTCCCTGCCGATTATAGTTCCCCCTCAAGAATACTCCTTGGACAGAACTATTCAACAGATCACGTGTTAAAATTTGGTGATGAAGAACAACTGGAACGGATGATGCAAGTACTAAAATCAGGTGCAGTAAGTACCGATATAATATGGGGTTATAACCTGATGGAGCATTATGGTATAGATCCAAATTCAAAATTTAAATACTCCCGACTATATAAAGAATACTCCGATAATGTAAATTTCAAGAAAACAAAGTTTATGTCCATCACAATTACAGTGCGCGATAAAGACCCCCAAATGGCTGCTAACATTGCAAATGACATTGTTGATATGGTTGATACTGCTTATCATAAAATAAAACAAGAACAAGCAATGGCAAGTTATGAAATTGTACGTAATGAGTATAATGAGGTTGAAAAATACATGAACTATTTGGAAGATTCAATAAGGAAAATACAAGCTCTTGGGGTTACCAACTATGAAGCACAGGCAGAAAGATATTCACAAGCCTATGCAACGGCAATAGTTGAAGGGAAAATGGCAGGTGCCCGCGAATTAGAAAAGAAAATGGCCATACTGGCTCAATACGGCGAAAGTTACATGACCTTAAGGGATCAGCTCCTTCATGAACATTCACGCTTCAGCCAGGTAAGAAGCAGATTAATAGAAGCTAGAGTAGATGCTGAACAAAAGACATCCTACCGCTTCGTGGTTGAAAGAGCTGGTGTTTCTGATAAAAAGGCTTACCCCAAAAAAGCTGTTATAGTTATTACATCTACTATTGCTGCATTCGTTTTTGCATTATTATTCATGCTCTTATTTGATAATATTAGGAGAATTCTGAAAAAATAAACTTTTTCATGATAAAAAATATATCACTAAAGAGTACAACAACTTGGGCATATATCCTGTCTTTTGTTTTTATATTCCTTAACTTATTTCTAATAATTAAGGATTTCTATTATTTGTCATTTTTGCCTCTGGTACTATTTATTGTGCTTGTAGCAATATATCGTCTTGATACTCTTATTTATATTATTGTTTTTCTCACACCATTATCTATACCCCTACTTGAAATACTGGAAACATCAGATGTTGATATGTATCTTCCAACTGAGCCTTTACTTTTCGGGGTAATGATCCTGTTTATTTTTAAACTTCTATATGAACGAAGTTTTGACAAACGAATATTAATGCATCCTGTAGCAATAGCGATATATTTTAACCTGGGATGGATACTGGTTACCTGTGTTACAAGTACAGATCCATTGGTTTCTATTAAATTCTTGGTAGCCCGATTATGGTTTGTGATATCTTTCTTCTTTATTGCCACCCAGTTATTCAGAAAAAGACAGAATATATATGTATACCTGTTTGCCTATATTATTCCAATGGTTGCGGTAATAATTTTTACCATTAAAAAACACACAGTATATGGCCTTTTCGACATGAAAGCCTCACATTATGTTGTAGCGCCATTCTTTAAAGACCATACTTCTTATGGAGCTATTACTGCAATGATTATCCCGGTACTTATTGGTATTGCTTTTCTCTTCAGGAAAAAGGATATTGTAAAACAAATCCCTGTCTGGATATTTATTCTGGTATTCTTTGTGGCTGTTGTTCTCTCATATGCCAGGGCAGCATGGTTAAGTCTGATTATTGCTTTTGGAGTTGCCATTATCCTTTTGCTTAAAATTAAATTTAGAACAATCTTTTGGTTCATAATCTTAACCGGAGCCTTTTTATATTCCTTTCGGCTCGAAATTCTCCAAAATCTCGAAAAAAACTCTCAGGATTCTTCCAGTAATCTGGCAGAACATGTCGAATCCATATCAAATATTAGTACAGATGCTTCAAACATGGAAAGAATAAACCGTTGGAGTTGTGCTTTACGTATGTTTGCTGAAAAACCTGTTTTTGGATTTGGGCCTGGCACCTATATGTTTGAATATGCTCCTTACCAGTTATCTTACCAGCGAACTATCATCAGTACCAACTTTGGAGATTTAGGGAATGCTCACAGTGAATATATTGGGCCTATGGCTGAAAGTGGCATTTTAGGAAGTCTTACTTTCATATTAATTGTATTATTTGTAATTATAACTGGAGTGAGGGTGTATAAAAAGACCCGGGACAGAGAAATTAAAATATTATCCCTTGTTGTGCTTTTAGGACTAATTACATATTATGTACACGGATTTTTAAATAACTTCCTTGATACGGATAAAGCATCAGCTTTATTCTGGGGTTATTCAGCCATACTGGTAGCATTAGATGTCTACCATCTTAAAAAGCCTGAGGATGAAAAAACAGAAAAACAAGAAGACTAATTTTTATTAGAAGAACTCGACTCCAAGCATCGAAATATCATCAAATATTGCCGTACTCCCCTCCAATATCTTATGACTTTTAATAATATCATCAATGCTGGATTCAATGCCATTTGTATTACCCAGATCCTTTTCTATAGCCTGAGTTCCAAATTCCACATCACTACTGTCATCAATAAGTTCAACCAAGCCATCTGTATACAATAATAACTTCGTACGCTGGGTTATTGTAATTGAACCTTTATTTATAACCGGTATTTCGTCCAACATGCCTATTCCAACACAACCCTTCTTCAGATGGATAAGATTCTTATCATCAACTTCGTATAGAAGTGGCGGATTATGTCCTGCATTGATGAACTCCAGCTCTTTTCTTTTATTGTTGTATTTTGCAATGAAAAGTGTTATAAACTTCTCACCATTCGCACTTCTTAATACCCTCTCATTTAGCTTTTCAACCAGAGCTATGAGTGAAATTTCGTGTGTAAATAGAGCACGCAGATTTGCTTGAAAATTTGACATTAATAAGGCTGCTGAAATTCCTTTCCCGGATACATCCGCAATACAAAATCCAATTTCATCCTTGTCCATCACTATACAATCGTAATAGTCGCCCCCCACATCAAAATGCGGATGATAAAAAGCGACTACCTTAATTGCTTCATTATTAGGTAACTCCCCCGCTTTGGGTATCAGCATGGTTTGCATCCTGGAAGCCAATTCAAGTTCTTTTTTAAGTGCTTCCTGGCGTAAACTTTCTTTAAATAATCTGATATTTTCGATGGCAACCAGAATTATATTTGAAAGTGTTTGGATAAAATGAAGGTGTTTCAAGGCAGGGCTCATCCCTTCCATTTCTTCTTCAATGTCTCCAATTAATACATATGCTAACCTGCTATTATTATTAATCACAGGAATTACAATATCATATGCTTTAAGCACAGGGTTGTCAAAAGCTGTTACAAAAGTGAGGTCTTCAAGAGGGTACAGATCTTTTTCAATATCAATATGGTCAGTAATTTCTGGTTCTTCACCCAGTAAGCATTCCCACTTATCTCCATTGAACTTAAAAATAGTTGTTTTCCCAATATTCAAATCCTCTTTCAGGATGTTCTCATATTGTTTTAACAATTCATCAATAGTAGGATTAGCATTAATTGCCTGGGTAATATCCAGAAGAACATTTAATTTAAAGGTGGATAACCTAAGTCTTTTTATGGATGCATTACTTTGGTCAGGATGCATAATTATTAGTAGATTGCTTACCCTATTTTTTTATAAATTTAACCAAAATATGCAATATTTCAAATTAATTACTTCACCCTTTCAGAATATGAACTATCTCTTGTGTCCACGCGTATCTTATCGCCTGTATTTACAAACAAAGGAACCATTACAGTTGCATTTGTTTCTACAGTTGCCTGCTTTTGTGATGAAGTTGATGATGTATCCCCTCTGATCCCAGGTTCAGTATAGGTTACTTCAAGGTCTACAAATGGAGGCAATTCACAACTCAGACATGATTCAGTATCTGCATGAAACACCATTTCAACATTTTGCCCTTCTTTAAGAAATTCAGGTGCATTTATTAAATCTTTTTCGATAGATATTTGCTCAAAGGTTTCAGAATGCATAAAATGATATCCCACTTCATCAGAATATAAAAACTGATACGGACGACGCTCAACCCTTGCAACGTCAATTTTCACACCCGCATTAAATGTATTTTCGATTACTCTTCCATTCGTCAAGCTTTTTAGCTTTGTTCTAACAAACGCAGGACCTTTGCCTGGTTTAACATGCTGAAACTGAACGATGGTATACAGATCATCGTTAAAATTGATACAAAGTCCATTTCTGAAATCTGCTGTTGTTGCCATACAATTGTGTTAAAATTTTATTCGAGCACAAAAATAAATTTTATACTAACATTTACCTAAAAAAACAACAAAATTATACTGTAACTCAACTTTTATTCCTGTTTAACAATTTATTAACCTTTATAAATTGGTTTTTATTTTACTTTTGATCCTGATTAAACTTTACTTAATAGATTACATACCATGAAGAACAAATATGTTTTAATTGCAGCCCTATTAATAAATATAATAATCCTTCCCTGTATATCACAGGATAATAAAACTTACTCCCTGCCAGAGCCAGATAAAACAGGAGGGATGCCTTTAATGGAAGCATTGAATAATCGTCAGAGTAGCCGACAATTTACCCAAAAAAAACTTAGCAAACAACAGCTTTCAAATCTTTTATGGGCAGCAGATGGTATTAACAGACCTGAATCGGGAAAAAGAACAGCTCCCTCAGCAAGAAATTGCCAGGAAATTGAAATTTATGTAATAGTTGCAGAGGGAGTATTTGTTTACCAGGCAGAAAATCACACATTAAAACAAGTATTAAATGAAGATATTCGCGATATTTCCGGCAAACAGAATTTTGTAAAAGATGCTCCGCTTAATCTACTATATATAGTAGACTATAATAAAACCCAAGATAAAAATAAAGAAAATGCCAAATACTGGGCATATGCCGATGCGGGATTTATTTCTCAAAACGTATATTTGTTTTGTGCTTCAGAAGGACTAGGAACAGTTGTAAGAGGATTATTTGATGCTGATGCACTGGCAAGCAAACTGGAACTGCCAGCACATAAAGCAGTAATCCTTACTCAAACAGTTGGATTTAAAAATGAATAAAAACGAAAGAAGTTAATTAGTTCGCTATTTTCTGCTTATCTTTCTCAAAAAGAAGCTTTTTAACCTCTTCGAGAAAGGTAATAGGATTGAATGGTTTACGGATGTAACCAATAGCTCCCTTTGACATAGATTGAGCACAATAGTCCTCATCCTGAAGCGCAGAGACCATAATTACCGGGATATTCCGCGTGGTTTCATTTGATACAATCCTGTCCAACACCTCAAGACCATCCATCCCATCCATCATAATATCCAGTAGTATTACATCTGGTTTGTTCTCCGTTAAAAGCCTCAATCCCTCCCATCCATTTGTTGCTGAGAGAATATTATAGTCTTCCAACTCAAGAATCGCTTCCATCAACGATATATTTGCTTCTATATCATCAATGATTAATGCCGACTTGCCTTCACCTGCCATATAAGGTATAATTTAGGTTAACAATTTTACGAAATTTTTAACTCATTTGTTCTATAAAAAATGAATTAATAACATAATATATATGGAGAAAATTTTATCCCCTATATATTTATACCAATTTGAGGCAAAAAGTAACCCTCATTTTTATAAAAAAAAATAGCCTTTTTAAATAATTATTAACATTTTTATCTCTAACTAAATAAAAAACTGAAAAAACTTTATTTAAATAAATATTATTGTATCTTTGCACGCACTTTTAAAATAACTAATAAAGGTTTAGAAAACTAATTAAAATTAAGTATGCCGGCAAAAATTAGATTAGCAAGAAGGGGTAAAAAGAGAAAACCTTTTTATCACATCGTAATTGCAGATAGCAGGGCGCCACGTGATGGTAAATTCATTGAACAATTGGGTTTTTATAATCCAAACACTGATCCTGCTACCATTGAACTGGACTTTGACAAGGCCCTAAACTGGGTTCAAAAAGGAGCCCAACCAACAGATACTTGTAAGGTCATATTATCCAAAAAAGGAGTGCTTTACAAAAACCATCTGTTACAGGGTGTTAAGAAAAATGCACTAACTGAAGAACAAGCTGAAGCAAAGTTTAACGAATGGTTAAAGGAAAAAGAAGCCAAAACACAAGATGCTATCGAGAAGCAATTGAAAAACAAACAGGATGCTGCAAAAAAACGTTTGGAAGCTGAAACAAAAGCCAAAGAAGAGAAAGCAGAAGAGATAGCAAAGAAAAATGCTGAAGCTGCTAAAGCTGAGCGCGAAGAGGTAGAGGCAGAGGCAAAAGCAGAAGCAGATGCAGAAGCAACAGTAGATGCAGTTGAAACACAAGACGCACCTGCTGAAGAACCTAAAGCTGCTGTTGAAGATGTAGTTGAAACAACCAACACTCCAGTTGAAGAACCTAAAGCTGAAGTTGAGGCTGAAGCTGAAGTAGAAGCAGAAGAAGCAAAAGCAGAAACAGCAGAAACAGCAGAACCTGCCGCTGAAGAAGAAAAAACAGAAGAATAATAATTCTCAAAACAGCTTTTTCTCGAATGAATGAAAAAGCAGAATATATAGGATGGTTATCGAAAATTCATGGAGTTAATGGTCATCTTATATTAAGAGTTGAAGATACTTCTGAGAAAAATATTAAACAAGGGGACTTTGTATTCCTGAAGATAAATGGATTACTGGTCCCTTTTTCTATTTCCGATTTTATTCAAAAAGACGATACTTCATACATCATCCAGTTTGTGGATTTTGAAGATAAAATTATGGCGGAAGAACTTAAAAACTGTGAAGTCTTTACAACGATTCACAAAGAAAAACACACAAAGAGCTCAACTAAACCCGAATTCGACATTTCTGGTTTTATTGTAATTGACAAATATTCCGGCGAAATTGGCATTGTAGATGAGGTAGTTGAAATATCTCAAAATCCTTTGATAAAAGTATTGAAAGATCAAAATGAAATATTTATACCTTTTAATAATCAAATTGTTCAGGATATTAATGAGTCATTAAAAACAGTTAATGTTTTGCTACCTGAAGGCCTTATCGAATTATTCTCCTAAAAAAACTACCCGTTTTGTATATTGCTTTATGCAGCGATTAAAATATTTAATCGTCTTTAGCATAGATTAATCCTTAAAATAAAATAGTATGCGAAAACATTCAGTGAAAGCTATTATATTAATAGTTCTAATTTCAGGCTTTTATATAGCTTGTGTCAATCCTACCCCTGCGATAAAAGAAGATCCTATTGAAAAAACATATGACCTTACTGGTTTTACTAAAATAGGTTTAGGCATTCATGCAGATGTATATTATGAACAATCCAGTGAATATGAAGTAAAAGTTGTTGCGAAAGAATCTGCAATTAATAAAATTACAGTAGAAGTAAATGGAGATGAACTAAAAATTCATCATAAGGGTCATTCATTATCAAACACAGGGGATATTGACATTTATATTTCCTGCCCAAAAATTGAGGGATTTAGTATATCAGGCTCAGGAAAAGTAATTGTTGACAAACCTGTCAATACAAAAAATCTGGATATAAAAATAAGCGGTAGTGGAAATGTTATTTTGCATGAATTAAATGCTGAACTAGTTAAATTAAACATTTCTGGTTCCGGTAATTTAAAATTTGAAGCAGAAGGCAAAGTAAATAAGACTGAATTACATATAAGTGGTTCCGGCAATGTACATGCAGAAAATGTTGAAATGGGTGAACTCAATGGAAAAATTAGTGGTTCAGGAAACGGTAGATTTTTCATAACAGACAGAATTACCGCAAAAATATCAGGTAGCGGAGATATATATTATAAAGGTAATCCCGTAATTGATGTGGAAATTTCCGGATCAGGAAAAATTAAACCCTTATAAAAGACAAAAAAAAGGGCCCTAAAATCAAGCCCTTTTTTTTATAAAGTATATGTAAATTATTGTTGTAATACGAAACTAATCGGGAACACGAACTGTACCTTCACAGCTCTTCCCCTTTGTTTTCCAGGTGTCCATTTAGGAGATGACCGAACAACCCTTAATGCTTCTTTATCAAGAGCAGGATGAACACCACGAAGAAGAACAACATCAACCACATTTCCATTTTTATCTACTGCAAAACGTACAAGTACCTTTCCACTAATACCGTTTTCAGCGGCGATATCCGGATAATCGAGGTTTTGAGCAATGTATTCACGAAAACCAACTTCTGCTTTCTTCCCGTTAAATAGTGGCATATCCTCAACTATAATAAATACTTCCTCAACTGCTGCTTCTTCTTCCTGTTCAATCTCAGTAATATCAAAAGTAGTATTTTCATCCGCAAGGTTATCTACAACATCGATCTCATTTTCAATCTCTTCATCATCCTCAACAATTTCAAGGTCCTCAATAACCTGTTGTGGAGGTGGTTGTTGTATTACTTCTTGTTGGCGGGTAATAGGAATTATTTCTTCTTCCATAAGTGCATCTTCCATCTTAGTCAATGATTTGTCCAATTCCGGTTTGCTCGTTCTCTCAAATGCATAGAGAACTATTGCAATAACCACAAGAAGACCAATTTGAAAAAATATCGGTCTGCTTTTTTCCAGGTCAGCCTTTTTTGTCTTTTTCGGTTCCATAATCTTAAATAATTTGCGCTAAAATATCATTAATATTTTAACTATACAACATTTAATTTACTTTATTAAACATATATCATATACTATGCCAAACTTTATAAATTAACGTCCAAAATCATTAGAATATTTCATTTTTTTTCATATTTTTGCCTCCTCATGGGGGCTTAGCTCAGCTGGCTAGAGCGTTTGGCTGGCAGCCAAGAGGTCGCGGGTTCGACTCCCGCAGTCTCCACCTAAAATCAGAGTGATCGCTCTCGCTATCACTCTGATTTTCTCAAACCTCACTCTCCCACTCACTCTCATTTCTTTCCAACCATCTTTGAAGGATCTACCCATTTTGAAAACTCCTCATTTGTAACATATCCCAGTTCAATAGCAGCTTTCCTTAAAGAAGTATTTTCTTTGAATGCCTTTTTTGCAATTTCTGCTGCTTTTTCATATCCAATGTATGTATTCAAAGCAGTTACCAGCATTAATGAATTTTCTACATGCTGCTTTATCACTTCATGGTTAGCAATAATTCCGATCGCACAATTATCATTAAATGAAACACATGCATCACCCAATAATTGTGCTGAATTCAGAAAATTAAAGATTATCATGGGTTTAAAAACATTTAATTCGAAATGACCATTCATCCCACCTATCGTAATTGCAGTGTCATTGCCAATAACCTGTGCACACACCATGGTGAGTGCTTCAACCTGGGTTGGATTAACCTTCCCTGGCATTATAGATGACCCGGGTTCGTTCGAAGGAAGTGTAATTTCTCCTATCCCGCTTCTTGGACCAGAGGCCAACACCCTTATGTCATTTGCTATTTTCATTAAACTTACTGTCAATGTTTTAAGACAACCTGACGCTTTTACAATAGCATCATGTGCTGCCAGCGATTCAAACTTATTTGGGGCGGTTATAAATTGAATACCTGTTAATTCGGATATTTTTTTCGCAACAAGGGCACTATACCCTTCAGGAGTATTAATTCCTGTGCCAATAGCAGTGCCTCCAAGAGCTAGTTCAGAAAGATGTCCAAGTGATTGTTTTAATGATTCCAATCCATGATCAAGTTGAGAAACATAACCTGAAAATTCCTGTCCCAGAGTTAAAGGTGTTGCATCCATCCAATGAGTGCGTCCTATCTTAACTATATCCATAAATTCATCCGACTTAACTTTAAGGGTATTTCGCAATTTTTCAATTCCGGGAATAGTAACCTCAATAATCATTTTATATGCAGCAATATGCATTGCAGTGGGAAATGTATCATTCGATGATTGTGATTTGTTTACATCATCATTTGGATGAATTGAAGGCTTCCCCTCACCGAGCTTGTTTCCCTGTAATACATGTGCTCTGTTCGAGATTACTTCGTTTAGGTTCATATTACTTTGCGTTCCGGAACCTGTTTGCCAAACAACAAGAGGGAAATGATTATCCAGGGCACCTTCCAGTATTTCATCACAAACTTTTGCAATTGTATCAGCTTTTTCTTTAGGCAATACTTTAAGTTCATAATTTGTTAGAGCTGCGGCTTTCTTTAAATAAGCAAATGCCCTGATAATCTCAACAGGCATTTTGTTATTGCCAATTTTAAAATTGTCTTTTGAGCGCTGCGTTTGTGCTCCCCAATATTTATCGGCAGGCACTTTTACTTCGCCCATCGTGTCTTTTTCAATGCGATAGTCCATGATGTTTATACTTATACGATTTTTGCAATATTCTCAGGTGGATGAGCCAACACTGCTATATTACCAGCTACTACAATTGGCCTTTGCAATAATTTGGGATTCTCAATCAAAATTCCAATCCATTCTCCCTTTGAAATAGATTTTCCTTTAAAGTTCTTTTTATAATCATCTTCCTGTTTGCGAATCAAGTCCTCAACGCCCAATCCTGTCTTCTCAATGATCTCCTTCAATTCTTTTTCAGTAAATGGTTTTTTGAAATAATCGATTACCTCAAAAGTGAGGCCTTTATCCTCAAGATATTTTAAACCTTCTCTGCTTTTTTTGCACCGTGGATTATGGTATATCTTTATCATCTTATTAATATTATATCATATTAAATAAACAATTTCCTGACTGGAAAGTTAATTCAGGAGCATACAATTTTATTTATAAAGATAGCAAGATAAGGTAATTATACCAAGAAAAATGAAGGAGTTAATCCTATGAAAATTCCATTAAATAGCTTTTAATAAAAGCGTTTAAGTCTCCATCCATTATAGCCTGAACATTGGACGTTTCGTAACCTGTGCGAAGATCTTTCACCATTTTATAAGGATGCATTATATAACTTCGAATTTGTGAACCCCATTCAATTTTTTTCTTCTTTCCTTCCTGTTCGGCTTGTTTTTCCATTTTCTTGCGGAGTTCCAATTCATACAGATGAGATTTAAGCAAACGCAAGGCATTTTCCTTGTTTTTCAATTGTGAACGGGTCTCCTGATTTTCAATAATCGTATCGGTAGGATGGTGTCGCAGGCGAACAGCAGTTTCAACTTTATTCACATTCTGTCCCCCTGCCCCGCTTGAACGAAAAGTTTCCCAGGTTATGTCTGCCGGGTTTATCTCAATATTTATAGTATCATCCACAACGGGAGAAACAAAAACAGAAGAAAAAGTAGTGTGCCGCTTATTGTTTGAATCAAAAGGAGACAGACGTACAAGACGGTGAACCCCACTCTCACTTTTCAGGAAACCATAAGCATATTCACCATCAAATTCAAGAGTTACTGTTTTTACACCGGCTTCATCACCAGCCTGGTAATATAGTTCTCTGACTGTATACCCATTATTTTCGCCCCAACGAATGTACATACGCATAAGCATACTAGTCCAGTCAAGGCTTTCGGTACCTCCTGCTCCGGACTTTACTTTCACAATGGCACTTCTGTGATCGTCCTCACCCTGAAGCATCTTTTTCAATTCAAGGTCATCTATCAATTTATTGGCAAGATCGTATTGGGCATCAATTTCTTCTTCACTGGCTTCACCTTCACCAAAAAAATCAAACAATACCTTGAGATCCTCCAAAGCAACATCTACCTTGTTATAAGCTTCAATCCAGGATTTAATTGTTGATACTCCCTTTAAATGCTCCTCTGCTTTTTTGGGATCATTCCAAAAGGCAGGACTAGATGATATTTTTTCTGCTTCGGCAATTTTCGTATTCTTTCCATCAACGTCAAAGATACCTCCTTAACGCATCACGACGCTCTGCTAACTCTTTTATCTGTTCAATGTTTATCATATCAAAAATGTAATATGTTGCGCAAAAATACAAAAAATGATTGACACTTAAAATTGACAAAATAACACTGCTTGTAGAAATAATCAATTAAGACTAAATTTTATTCTCTAAAAGCTCTTTTATATATCCCATTTTTTATCTAATTTAATAATTTAGAATATTTTACTTGTTTTATTGAAGAACGATAACGAAAATATTGTTTACTATCTTGGCTCAGAAGATGAGTATAACGGACTTAGAAGTTTTTTTAATCTTGAAAAGTTTCACTATTCAATAAAACATGTTGCATCACCTAAAGATTTTAAATTTTTAAAAACCCCCGCTGATGCAATTTTGGTAAGTGAAGATGCCATATTAAATAATCCGTTTATTAAGCAAACAATAAAAGACAACATCCTGTTTAAAGATACTCCTGTAATATCCATTCTCACAAAAGCAAATGCAAAAAACGCCCATAATCTCAATGTTGATGATTTTATTTGCATGCCTTTTGTAGTTGATGAACTTTATCTCCGGATTATCCATACTATCAACTATACAAAATCCTTACAATTACTGGAACAACAAAGGGAAAAGATTGATTTGGCATCCAAAAAGCATCGGGAACGTACTATTGAGCTGTTTGGTCGTCATATAGACTTAAAAAAAGCCCAGAAAGAAATTGCATTAAAAAATAAGAGAATACAACACCAGCATAATGAAATTCAGGCAAGTATTCGTTATGCTTCACTCATTCAGAATGCAATTCTGCCTCACGAAGAAGAAATAAAAGAAATTATAGAAGACTACTTTTTAGTAAATATTCCAAAAGCTATAGTAAGTGGAGATTTTTATTGGGTTGGGGAAAAGAAAGGGAAAAAATATCTCATAGCAGCAGACTGCACCGGACATGGTGTTCCGGGAGCTTTTATGAGCATTTTAGGTATGGGGGCCATAAATGAAATATTGTATAATGATAAAGAGTTTCCAGCAAATAAAATTCTGGCAGACCTGCGTAATTATATTATTCGAATACTCCATCAAAAGGGAAATATTGGAGAAGCCTCTGACGGAATGGATATGTCATTATGTATTGTTGATTATGAGACATTAACCATTGAATATGCAGGTGCTCATAATCCATTGTATCATATCCACAAAGGAGAAATTTGTCTATATAAAGCAGACCGAATGACTCTTGGTATTACCCGGAAAACTGAACTTAAGGAATTTACCAATAATATTATCCCTTTTAAAAAAGGAGATATTATCTATCTGTTTTCAGATGGTTTTGCTGATCAATTTGGTGGCCCGACAGGAAGTAAATACAGGTATAAAAACTTTCGTGAATTCTTATTCCGCATACATAAATTTCCGATGTCAAAACAAAAACTGGCTCTTATAAAAGAGTTTCAACAGTGGAAAGGAGAATATGATCAAATTGATGATATTTTAATTCTTGGAGTCAGGTTATAGTTCATTTATGGCAATTGATATGCTAAAAACTATCTACTCAAAATCTCATCGATCGCCATCTGAATAATCTCACTTTCAAACCCCCGGCTACTGGCAAAACGAAATAATTTTTGCCGGTGATTAAATTCAGAAGAAGCTTTTTGGTTTACGTATTTCTTATTTAACTCATGATACAAAAGATTATAATACTCATTCTCGTTTATTTCATTAAAAGCATTGCTGATAATAGTCGTTCCAATTCCCTTTTGCTTTAAATGGTAACCAATTTTTAGTTTTCCCCATTTATTAAACCTGAACTTCTCCCGAACAAAAGTTTGGGCATATCTTTGATCATCGATAAATCCTTCCTGAATAAGTTGTTTCACCACGTGAGAAATACTTTCTGTTTCGCAACCCCAGTCTTTTAATTTCATTTCCATATCGAAAGAGCATTTTTCCTGCATAGCACATAAGCGCTGTGCTTTTTTCAGGGCTTCATTTTTATTCATTCCTTTTGCAATAGTCATCTATGATGGAGTATATTGGGTTTTTACAATACGATCTTTCCCATTGATATCTTTCACAATTTCAACATTTCTATATCCCCGCTCCTTAAATATCTCCGCTGTTTCTTTTCCATAATTTTCATTTATCTCAACCAAAAGCCATCCATTATAATTGAGATTTTCCTTTGCTATATTTGAAATTGCTTTGTAAAACAACAATGGCTCGCTATCGGGAACAAATAAAGCTAAATGAGGTTCATTTTCAAGTACATTCTTCTCCATCAAATGCTTCTCATTATTTGTAACATAAGGAGGATTACTGATTATCATATCATACCGTCCCATACCTAACTTAGTATCTTTAAGTATATCCCTTTGAAAAAAATTAACTTTTACACCAACATTTTCAGCATTTCTCCTTGCAATCTCTAAAGCTTCAAAGGAAACGTCCAATGCAAAAACATCGGCCTTATGCAAGTTTTTTGCCAAAGCAATAGCAATGCAACCCGAACCGGTTCCAATATCAAGAATTTTAGCATTGTTTGGCAAGGATATATCTAAAGCCAACTTAACAAGTTCTTCGGTCTCAGCCCTAGGAATAAGTACTGCTGGCGAAACATTTATAAGAATATCAAAAAATTCTGTTTCTCCTATCACATATTGAACTGGAATATGCTTTTTAAGCAGACCCAGTGCTTTCTCTACTCTTTGGATTTGCTCAGGAAGAAGTATCTCATTTTGACGTGTATGTAGCTCCAACTTTGAAAAGCCCATGATATGCTGCAATACTATCGAAATGATTGCTTTTGTCTCAGTTTCAGGGTAAAACTTTACTAATTCCGAGTTAATTCTTCTTACTATTTTGCTCAAAGTATTTAAATCAGTCATAGTAAAATCCAAGGGCATTTATTTATTTTGTACAAACAAAAAATTAATTATCAATGATATAAGCTTATCCTAATATTAATGAATTAGCATGAGCCACGCTTAATAAAGTTACAAACTTTTATATGAAATTTAAACAGGGTAAAGTCATTTTACATGAAGAAGTATAAAAAAAAATATTCATAATATTAATTGTAGTAATTTTGTGTGTTTAACATGCTATTTATCTTAAATGGTTAATGACAAAATATACATGGCTCGTTGTATCGACCTTGCTAAAAATGGTTTGGGATCTGCCTCGCCAAATCCGATGGTAGGTTGCGTGATCACATACAATGGCAAAATTATCGGTGAAGGCTACCATAAAAAAGCCGGAGAAGCTCATGCAGAAGTCAATGCTATAAATTCAGTTAAAGACAAAAACCTGCTTCCTAAATCAACATTGTACGTAAATCTTGAACCTTGTGCACATTATGGGAAAACACCACCCTGTTCTGATTTGATCATTGAAAATAAAATACCCCGGGTTGTAATTGGATCTGTGGATCCAAATCCACAAGTATCCGGAAAGGGCATAAAATTATTAAGAGAAGCTGGATGTGAAGTAATACTTGATGTTTTAAAGGAACAATGCAGCGATTTGAATCGCAGATTTTTTCAGTTTCATCAAAATAAGATGCCCTATATTATACTTAAATGGGCACAAACTAAAGACGGATTTATAGACATAATCAGGAATCCTGATAGTATTAGACAGCCAACCTGGATAAGCGATGAGACATGCAGATTACTGGTACATAAATGGCGAAGTGAAGAAGATGCCATCCTGGTAGGTACAAATACGGCTCTTTTGGATAATCCTGATTTAACAGTGCATAACTGGACCGGAAAAAATCCATTAAGATTAATACCAGACAGAAATTTATCCCTCCCAAAAGATTTGAAAATATTTAACCAAGCAACCCGTACAGTTGTGTATAATGCGAGCGTGAGCAAATTGGATGGAAATACAGAGTATAAGGCAATCGATTTTAACAATGCTATTCATGAAATCCTGATTGACCTGTATACTAAAAATATACTTTCCATTATTGTAGAAGGAGGGGGAAAACTACTTACGAGTTTTTTACAGCAAGGGTTATGGAATGAAGCACGTATATTTATTTCCGATAAAGTATTCAAAAAAGGAATAATTGCTCCCCAAATAGATAATGACCCCAAAGAAACCTTACACATTGGAAACAGCACCTTATTTATGTTTAGCAACACGAATTAAACCAAAGGTTTTATGTTTTTTTTTAAAATATTTTGTACCTTTAGCAATATTTTTAAACAAAAGTTTTTTAATTTCGTATATAATTTCATTCACATTATTATTATCTTTATTTTTTAACTAAACCCGTATTGTTATGAAAAGAGTAATCTTTTTAACGATTTTATTAGTTCCGGCTCTGGTAATGGCACAAAGTGCCAAGCAATACTGTAAAGCCGGGGACGAGTTTATGGAAAAAGGCAATGTTGAAGATGCCATAGTACAATATACAAAAGCTATTGATTCAGACCCTGACTATGACAAAGCCTATATGCTAAGAGCTGTAGCTTATGAAAAACTTGATAAGCTTGATGAAGCACTTCAAGACTACAATCGTGCAAGTGTTTTTAATGAAAATGATGCTGAAATTCTCTGCAATTCCGGCAGAATACTGTTTTTAATGGGGAAATACCAGGACGCTCTAGAGAAGCTTGATAAATCAATTGAAGCTAAGAAAACACCTGATGCCTATACCTATAAAGTGAAAACCCTGATTGAATTAGAAAATTATAATGAAGCTCAAAAAGCGGCTGAGAAAATCTTGTCAATCAAAGAGGATGAGCAGACTCTGTTTATTTACGCCTTGGTATGTGAGAAGCTGAAACTATATGAAGAAGCTGAAAAATTTTACAAAAAATCCATCCAGAAAAACAAAAAATTCCTTGATGCATACCTTGCGATGGCAAATGTGAAAGTTTCCCTGAACAAGAATGATGAGGGTATGGAATATGCTAATCAAGCCGTTGAATTAGAACCTCAAAATATTGAACCTTACGTTGTACGCAGCCATGTTTACAAGGCAAAACTAGATTACCCTTCAGCTATCAATGATGTATCAAAAGCTCTGGTTATTAAACCTGAAAGTGAACGTTTATTTATGATCCGAGGTCTATATTACCAGGAATTTAACCAGCATCAGAATGCAATTAACGATTTTAATAAAGTTATACTACTTAATGATAAAAATGCGGAAGCCTACTATAAACGAGCTTGGTCATACGAACAAATTGCCAATTATGTAAAAGCAATAAAAGACTATGAGACCATTGCCAGTCTTTCAGAATTTGATCCCAAAGCACAACTTCTGTTAAAAGAAGCTCAGGACAGGCTATTCGAACTTAATCGTGAATCCAATAAACCTGTTATTAAGCTAACAACACCAAAAGAAGTAAAAGCTTTGTCAGTGCAGTTACCTAAGAATAAAGATGAATTTTCTTTAAAAGGAATAATTGCAGACGAAAGTGATTTAAAATACCTAAAAGTCGATAATAAAGATGTTCCTTTTGTGAAAGCAGATGATGGTTATGAATTTATGGCAAATGTCCGCCTTGAAAGACCAGATACTTTTGTTATGTCAGTATCTGATGTTTATGACAATGTTCTTAACGCCATGTATTTAATACAGCGTACTGAAATTAACAATCCTATAGTAAAAATTATTGCTCCCTATGCATCGGATAATGGGGAAATATATTTAGATAATGATGATCCAAATGTTTATATAGAAGGGAAAGTAGAGGATGAAAGCAAAATTCAATCAATCATGATTGAAGGAACATCTGCCAGTTATAAAATGGATGAGATGAATCCTACATTCTCAGCCACACTTGCAGTTACTAATAAAAATAAGATCACAGTTACTGCCACAGATGAATACGGAAATAAAATTGACGCAGTGTTTAAATTAAACCGTGAAGCAGCCCAACTTGCAGCTGATAATCCAATGGGCAAAACCTGGGTGATTTTTATCGAAAACTCTAAGTACGAATCATTTGCAAGTCTTGAAGGTCCCGGGAAAGATGTATCCATGATAAAAGCAGCTCTAGCAAATTACCAGATACACAATTTTATTCACAAAAAAGACCTTACTAAAAAAGAAATGGAAAGGTTTTTCTCCATAGAATTACGTGATATGGTAAGAAGTAACCGGGTAAATTCTTTATTGGTATGGTACGCCGGACATGGAAAGTTTGTTAACGAAACAGGTTATTGGATTCCGGTAGATGCAAAGAGAGATGACGAGTTTACTTACTTCAATATAAACTCTTTAAAAGCAGCTATGCAGTCCTATTCAAATATTATAACCCATACACTGGTGGTTACTGATGCCTGTGAATCAGGACCAAGCTTTTACCAGGCTATGAGATCAACTCCCAAGGCAAGAAGCTGCAATGACTGGCAGGCCACCAAATTTAAATCATCTCAGGTATTTTCTTCAGCCGGATATGAATTAGCCGTAGATAATTCACAGTTTACAAAGACTTTCGCTAATATATTGTCCAACAACCCAAATTCATGCATTCCAATTGAAGAGGTTGTTAACAAAGTTTCATCTGCAGTAGAGAAAAATAATCAACAAAAGCCAAAATTCGGGAAAATAGCTGGGTTGGAAGATGAAGATGGAACATTCTTCTTTATTTCTAAAGAATAAATAAAAAACCTATACTATGTTCTTAACAAACCTTATTGAAAATATTCGCCCCAAAAGGCGAATATTTTTGTTTAGCATGATGGCTTCCTTTGCTCTGGCAGCCTATTCTCAAACTTATTATTTTGATAATTATAACGTCAGGGAAGGACTTGGTCAATCTAAAGTATATACAATCATTCAGGATAAAGATGATTACATTTGGCTGGGCACATTAAGTGGGGCATCCCGTTTCGATGGTATTAATTTTGAAAATTTTACTTCCGAACAGGGCATGGCACCAAATGCCGTAAGGGCTATTGTACAGGATGAATTTGGAAATATATGGTTTGGACATACGGGTGGAGGTATTAGCAGGTATAAGGACGGGAAATTTGAACGGATAGAAGCCGCTGATAGTATTTATAAATCAGATATCGTCGTTGTATTTTATGATAACAACACCGGACTTTGGTTTACCTCAGACGGTTCAGGAGCATTACTATGCGAGAATCCCAATGCTCCAGCCGACCAAATAACATTTAAACATTTCTCCGGTAAAAATGGATTAAGCGACAGGACTTTTCAATGTGGTAAGTTTTTGAATGACAGCGTTTACATTATTACAGATTATAGTATAAAAAAATACGAACCTTCAAAAGGAGGTTTCACAAACTTTGCTTTGGAAGGAATGCCCGTTTACTTCCAACCTACATGCTTCATGCAGGACAGTAAAAAAAATATATGGTTGGGAACCCATAATGGAGGCCTGTATCAATATTTTGATGAAGAAAAGAAGTTTATTATTTACGATTGGATGCGTGATGGCCTGGCCCATAATTTTATAAGCACCTTGTTTGAGGATAAAGACGGAAATATCTGGATTGGAACCTGGGGAGGTGGTATTAGCCGGTTTTCTAACAATAAGTTTAAAAATTTCACTACCAAAAATGGACTGCAGGATGAAAAGATACGTTGTATAATGCAGGATAAAGAAGGGAACATCCTCATTGGCACAAATGACCATGGATTATCCATTTTTAAGGGTGAAAGTTTTATCAGCTTTACAGAATCAGACGGTTTAATAAACAAGCATGTTTGGGCAATAAACCAGGATGGTAAAGGTAATTACTGGTTTGGGACCGACGGTGGCATAACCGTATATAATCCCCAAAAAGATGCTCAAGCCCATTATACATATTATACACAGGAAAAGGATTATATAAGTAACCAGATTCGCTTCATTCGCAGAGACAAGGATAATAACATGTGGGTAGGAACGGAAGATCTGGGTATATACTACCTTAAAAATGATGGAAACCGGTTACTTTATTATACACCTGTTAACAGATTATTCCCTTCATTAATGATTACAACCGGTTTGGTAGTTGACAGTGATAATAATTTATGGATTGGAACGATAGACGGGTTAATTAATTTCGAGATCGATAATAACCAGGGCGGACGGTTAACCCAATATTATGGAATAGCAGGGAATGATATAACTGCACTTATGCTGGATAAAAATGAAACCCTCTGGATAGGATCAAAAGCCAAAGGTGTCACTATTTGTGAAAAACAAGGAGATCAGAGGGTTTTTACAATAATACCTGCACTAAAGGATATGACCCCAACAGGTTTTGCCGAAGACAAAGAAGGAAAAATCTGGATAGCTACTGAAGGCAGGGGAGTAATCGTTTACGACGATGATACAATTGTCAAACACCTTACTGTAAGTGACGGACTATTAGCAAACCTTATTAATATCATCAACATTGATGAAAACAATAATGTATATATAGGTACAAACAAAGGATTAAACAAATACGACCAAAAAGAAAACAAGATTTACACCTACACACTTAAGAACGGCTTTGTTGGGATTGAAACCAAAAAAGGAGCTACATATATAGATAATGACGGTAATTTATGGTTTGGAACCGTGAATGGAGTAACAAAATATTCCCCTCAGTTTGAAAGAACTGAAGTAACGGAACCTCTGACCCATATCACTAAAATGCGGGTTAACCTGAAGGATAGGCCTATGGTAAACGGGATGAAACTGAATTATAAAGAAAATTCCATCATTTTTGACTATCATAGCATTTGTCTTACCAACCCTGATGCCGTTCAATATATGATAATGCTGGAAGGTGCTGATCACGAATGGCAACCCATCACCAAGCAAACAATGGAAAGTTACTCAGCTCTTCCTCCGGGTAAGTATTCTTTTAAGGTAAAGGCACGCAACAGTGTTGGTATGTGGAATAAAGAACCGGTTAGTTTTGATTTCCAGATAAAACCTCCATTTTACAAAACCTGGTGGTTCATAATCACATGTATTATTATAGGTGTTGTTGGTATTGTAATATTTATTAAAGTAAGGGAACGGCAGCTCATCAAAGAAAAACGCATTCTTGAAGAAAAGGTGAAAGAGCGGACCATCGAAATTACCCGTATGAACGAAGAGTTAGCCATGAAGAATAAGGACATTACAGATAGTATACGTTATGCAAAACGGATACAGTTCGCAATGCTAAGTCCTGATATGCCCTATAAAAATGCCTTCATACTTTTTAAGCCCAAAGATATTGTAAGTGGTGACTTTTACTGGATGCTGGAATACAAAGGCCTGGAATATTTTGCTGCAGTAGATTGTACAGGCCATGGCGTACCAGGAGCCTTTATGTCCATTATTGGACACAACTCACTGGATAAAATTGTGAAAGAATACGGCATTACCCAGCCCGGAGAAATTCTCAGTCAATTAAACAAGGAGGTTACCATGACTCTCCATCAGCAAATAGAAAAGTCTCAGATTGATGCAGTGAAAGACGGTATGGATTTGTCTTTAACTTGTTATGACCCAAAGAAAAAGACACTCCAATACGCCGGTGCATATAACCCGCTGATACTAATAAGGAACAGCGAGATTATTGAAATAAGGGGTGATAAGTTTGCCATCGGGCGCTCTGATGAGAATTTGGATAAGAAGTTCACAAACCACGACATGCCTGTTGAAGAAGGGGATAGCATCTATATATTTTCAGATGGATATGCTGACCAATTTGGGGGTGAGAAAGGTAAAAAGTTTATGATCAAGCCTTTAAAAAACTTACTGGTTGCCATTCAGGAGAAAAATATGGAGGAACAAAAAGACTTTCTGAACCATACCATTGAAGCCTGGAAAGGTGAATATGAACAGGTAGATGATATTCTGATTATGGGAAGGAGGTTTGTCCACTAATTACACCAATTTCCATTAAATATTTATACAAGTAGAGACTGTCTGAAAATGTAATGGATTTCAAGCAAAGGTTGCAAAATAGAAAAAACCAAAATGCTCAAAGAACAATCTAAAAGCAATTTACACTTTGCGTCTTTTGCGAAAATCTTAGCCTTCTCGTGAAGTCTTCTTTTGGGACAACTTCTTTCAACAATATGATCTCACAAGGTTTTTAAAGCTCTGTGCTTCATTCAATAAAAATTCTACCGATATAGGAGCAATGTATATTGGTAAATCAAGTTGGTTTATATCTTTTATAAGCGACAATAGTCGTGCTGCATCTTTCTCGGTAGTCACTATTATCTTACCTAAGCTTTTTAATGCATTATACCGGTTATAAAGCTTTTGAATATCTGTATGAGTAAATGTGTGATGATCAGGAAATTCAAGCAATGAAACCTGCGTTGCATAATCCATTAACTTATTCCTCAAAGATTTAGGATTAGCTATACCTGTAAATAGTAAAACGGAAATTTTTTGTTGTTTAATATCCTGAAAAGTCAAGGCTTTCTGGCTTGAAAACATGGGATTCAAACCCTCATATGCCATGCTTGTGAAAAAAATACGCTGGTTAGTATGTGTCAGGTACTTATCTTCCCACTTCTTCTTTTCATCCTCTTTTAAATCAACAGGACATTTTGAGATGATGATGATTTCCGCTCGCTTCCGCTGATTGACACAGTCACGCAATCGTCCGGAAGGAAGAATAAAATCCTGCAGGATGGGACGGTTATAATCAATTAAAAGTATATTCAGGCCAGGTTTTATGCTTCTATGTTGAAATGCATCATCCAGCAATACAAGGTTAAGGCCATTGACGTCGTTTATCAATTGCTTCACTCCATATACGCGATCTGTTTCAACCGCCACCTCGATTTCAGGAAATTTTTGCTTAATTTGTCTGGGTTCATCACCAATTTCTTCTGAAGTACTTTTTGTTGTAGCCCTTATATAATTTGATGTTTTACGTTTGTATCCTCTGCTTAATACGGCTATCTTAAATTCATCTTTTAACAATCTTATCAAATACTCAATATGTGGTGTTTTCCCTGTTCCTCCTACTGTAATATTACCAACACAAATAACGGGAATAGGGAATGATATAGACTTAAATATCCCTGTGTCGTACAGAAAATGCCGTATCTTTATCACCAACCAATACAGAAAAGTAAAGGGAAATAGTAATATAACAACACTATATTTTATCCATTTTTGCATCCGGCTGTAAATTATGAACTAGTCAATGCTCATTTTATACGGAATAATAGCCTGAAGGCCTTTTTGATTAAGAAGCTCTTTAACAAACTGGTAATCCTCATAAAACTCACCCAATTCTTTCTTCAGGATCCTTGATTTAGCTTCAATTCCCAGTTGTTTAAGAAATGCCACAAAAGGTTCTTCCTGCTCAGGCAGTGAAATGATCTGGTATTTTTCCAAACCAGCTTTTGCAGCAGCAATCTGAATTGCTTCGTGCAAGCCACCCTCCACATCTACTAGACCCAGATTCATAGCATCGGCACCTGACCAAACCCTTCCCTGCCCTATACTATCGACATCCTGGATTGTCATATTCCTTCCTTCAGCCACCTTACTGATAAAGTCGATGTAAATATCATCCACGCTATTTTGTATATATGCACCTTCTTCATTGTCCAACCTCTTTAGCACACTTTGGAGATTAGAATGCTCGTTGGTTTCGACATAATCATACGTTATCCCAACTTTATCTTTCAGTAATTTACCTCCACTAAACCATACTGCAAAAACCCCGATAGAACCTGTTATTGTATTTGGATTTGCTACAATGGTATCAGCCGGGGCAACAATATAATAACCTCCTGAAGCTGCATAGTCACCCATAGACGCTATGACCGGTTTAATTTTACTTGCCAGCATTACTTCCCTCCAAATAATATCTGCAGCAATAACCAGCCCACCGGGTGAGTTTACCCGAAAAACAATGGCTCTAATACTGCTGTCCATCCTGGCTTTTCGTATTGCACGCGAAATAGTCTCTGAAGCCACAGCACCATCCTGTTGTTCCCCCATTACAACTGACCCATATGCATATATTACTGCAATTTTATCTTTGCCAGTACTTTTTTTATTAGTTGATTTCACTGTATTAATATAATCCGGCAATTTCACAACATGAAGTTTATCAATATTTGCTACATCCATAGAATCCAGTAATTCCTCAATAATCTCATCCTTATACTTTAAACCATCAATAAGCCGGTAAGTAAGTGCATCCTTTGCATTACGTACCAATAAACTATCTGCTATATTATTCAAGGTGGTTTTCTCGATATTCCGCTCCACTGAAATACCATTTAGATAATTGTTCCAGACAGAATTAAGAAGAGCCTGTATCTGTAGCTTGTTTTCATCGCTTAACTTATTTTCCAGATAAGGCTCAACAGCACTTTTAAACTTGCCGTACCGGAAAACCTGGGCATCAATACCCCACTTTTCAAATGCTTTTTTATAGAACATTATCTCTGCGCTCAATCCAATAAACTCAAAAATACCGGCAGGATTTAAATATACCTTATCAGAAACACTTGCCAGGTAATAGGTTGATTGAGAAAAATAGTTGCTGTAGGTCAGAACAAATTTGCCTGACTCTTTAAAATCGTTAAGTGCATTGCGTATTTCTTCTTTGCTGGCAATGCCACAGCGTATAATGGATGGTTCAAGGTATATCCCTTTAATACGGTCATCCGTTTTGGCATATTCAATACTGTTTAAAATATCATCCAGGCCCATTACGGGTTCAGGCATCAGATTCATCATATTAAAATTTGCCATGGGATTGGCAGGTGCCCTATCATAAATTTGCTGGTCAAACTTGATGTACAAAAGAGAGTTATTCCTAACATCAATCGGAGCTTCAGACGAAGACGCAACCACTAAAACCAAAACTATTATAAACATAAAAAAAATCGCCAACATGATTCCAAGCATGGAGGCAAATGTATATTTCAAAAAGCTTCTCATTGAATTAAATCTATTCTGTTAATTTTGTAATCTGTTCGTATATGTAAATATACTAAGAATGTTTTCCTTAATAATGGAAATTTATAAAAAGAACTGACATGGCAGATCTTATACTTTCATTAGGATCAAATATCGGGGAAAGGGGGAAAAACCTTAAAAAAGCATTACTTCTATTACAACAGGTTTATGGTGGTCCGTTGTACTTATCATCATTGTATGAAACAGCTCCCTGGGGATACGAAAACCAAAGATTTTTTTATAACCAGATAGTAGTTTTTCAAACTAACTCAGATCCTGACGATATCCTGATAAGTATACAAAAAACAGAACAGAAGATGGGCAGGATTAGAAATATAAATCAATATTCTGCAAGAATCATTGATATTGATATTTTATTTTACGGTTCCACATCCATGAATACTTCCAGCCTCACAATTCCTCATCCAAGAATTACGCAACGTAAATTTATCTTAATCCCCTTATGCGAAATTCTTCCGGAATTAATACATCCCACAGTTGGCAAAACGGTTTCAAGTCTTTTACATGATTGTGAAGATACGCTTTCGGTTAGAAAGATCAATTTACCATAAATACAGACTATTCAAATAATCCCTGATCTCTGATTAACAATAAAATAGCAGAATGAGGAATAATTATGTAATTCTCTTTATTGAATTCAATTTCGTATCCGCTTTTTTGCAGGTATACTGCTAAATCACCTTCTTTTGGCTGAAGCGGGACATATTTTACTTCGTCGGTTTTGTTTTTCCATGGTTCGTCTATCTCAGAAATAGCAGGTATAGGATAACCCGGGCCTACTTTCAGTACATAACCACTATGAATTTTCTCTTTTTCATGCACTCCTGGAGGAAGATATAATCCGGTTTGCGTTCTGTCCGATGCGCTCTTCGGTTTTACCAGCACACGGTCTCCAACCACAATCAATTTATTCAGGTCTTTTTCATCAATATTTAACCCCATACTTTATCTATTATTTATTTACAAATATACAAACTGTATCTGACAGGATTTAATAGATTTTCAGAAACGATAAAAGAAGCATAGGATTATTTTCCCCTGAATGGGATTTTATAATATATATTATACGTAACACAAGCATTAGAATTACCATTAAACTTCCCAAATCCAGGCAAAACATTGGGTTTGAGCTCATCAAAATCACTGCCCCCTAAAAAAGCCTTTGCTCTCAATGACCATCCAAGGAAAAAATTTGCAAAGATCTCCACCTTTAAGGCAAAGTAAGGCTCAATCCAGTTTGCCTGTTGGTCAGGAAATGAGAGACTACTTATATTTAATAGTCCGTATCTGTTATCGATGATTGATAAATTTTCGGCTGAATGGTTGAATGATGCATGTCCAAACAATAAACCAACAGATACTAAATCATCCCGTTCCCTGTCTTTTAAGAAATTGTAGCAAAATCCTGTTCTCCAGTAATATCCATCAGAATAATAATCGTACAAAAAATCTCCCCCAGTATACTTGTAATCAGTAACCCCAAATTCACCTACCAGGTAAAAATTCTCATTTAAACCAAGATCCAATGATCCTTCAAACTCAGTACGCTCAGGTTGCAATACATTTAATAAAAACTTGCTTACATCCACACCCACGATGATACCATCGGGTCGAAAGAAACTTTCTTTTGTCTCGCCTTTCTCCTGTGCAATTAATGCAGAAGAAAGCAGAATGCTAAAAAATAACCCGTATATTCTCATAGCCGTTTTCATCTACATTAGGTTGCATAATAATAAGCGTATCAAAATGTTTTTTAGTATAGTCTATCCATTTTATTTTAAAATCAATATAAACACCACAATCAGGCGATTCCATGGTTTGTATACGGTCATAATAAACAGTAAACCTGTCCGTATTATGTCCAAGGACGGTGGAATCGATCCATGTAACCCTTACTAGAGTATCTCCTTCTATAAAAATAGTATCCTCAATGGGTTTTTTCAGAGCAGAAATGGTATCAAGATGAACGATTTCGGAAGTATCATAAATTAATGCTGTAATAGTATCAATATAAAATTCAAACCGCGCAGAATCATTTACCATAGATAAAAAGACTCCTATGGTTGAAACATTATTACTTTTATCAAAATACCCGCAAGGTGTATCAGGAAGGCAGTCCAGGCCATATAAAGTCAATCTGTCTACTAAAGAGTCTGTTAGCTTATTGTTTTTATAGGTATATAAACCCATTTTCATCATGATCTCATTCCCAGACCTGCACGGTGATGGGTCACATGAAATAATAATTCCACTAATAACCGACAGAAAGACAAAAAAGCGTAAGTACTTCATGTAAAATTAAATTCAGCCCAAAAATAAGTAATTCTTTATTTACTCCGAGCTAAATTCACGATTAACTTTAATAAAACCGGGATAAGTGATCATTTTCTTTCCAAAAGAGATAGTGGGCTTAATTTGTAAAGTAACCCTGGTGGGATAATGGCTGGCATCTGCCAAATTCAGCCCAAAATTGACTAATGCCATAGCTGATTCATAGGAAGTGGATTCGTTAAGATTTGTATTAATATGAAGAGGAATAACAGCCGTTCCCCCGTTTGGCTCAACCTCAATCCTTTCTTCGAGATTGCCTTTACATATTTCCACATCATCGATGAATGCAATCCATTCCACTTTGTTTACGCCTGCTTTCTTGGTATTAGGATTTTTCACCTCAAGATTAAGAACAAATTCCAGGGGAAGTTCACCCCGGGCAAGCGCTGAAGTAAGTTTACCCATATCTTTGATTGAAAGATCTGAAAACTTTTTTATTTCATATAGTTTAATTCCTGCAAGTTCCGGTTTCTCAAGTGAACCCAGCTTAAACTCACATTTGGAAAGCGTTTTTGCTTCTCGCAAAGTACGGCATGATTGAAAGAATGGCCACATAATAAAAAATATCACAAGGATTTTAATTTTCATAACTAAATGCTATTTAGGTATGTTTAATAATAAGGATATGTAGTTTCAACAATAATCGCCTTATCATAATCAGAAATCATTATCTTTGATGACGCGATTAAAGTATAAATGTACTTTAAAAATGGAAAAATTAAAGAAGTTTTTCGAGGAAAATATTACAGGCATATTAGCGACCATCGCATTCCATTTGTTCCTGTTTGTAGTATTTCTTATAATTAAAATAACAGCCTCATCTTCCATGACCGAAGGTGAGATTTTAATTGATTTCTCCGAAATGGAAGAATTGAATGACATGCTGAACCAGCTACCAAAAGAAGATGAAAACAATAAAGAAGGATTTGAGGACTTGTATGAACAGATACGAATGAGCAATGCAGCCTCCAATATGGATGCCAGGTTTGAAGATGAAATAAGTACTGAAAAGTTTGTAGAACAGGTAATGGATGAAAATGATATTGAAGACCTCAACCCGGATGTATCTGATGAGGATCTGCTTTCATTTGATGAAAATGAGAAAACTGAAACACCAAAGAACACAACTGAAAAAGCGACCAATTTCAAAGGTAAAACAAGCATAATGTATGAACTTAAAAACCGGACAGGCAAATACCTGCATGTACCTGTTTATAAATGTGAAAGCGGAGGCACTGTAGTGGTTGATATTGTTGTAAACCAGAAAGGGAAAGTAATAAACGCTAGCATCGATCAAAAATCCACAACTGATTTTCTATCATGTCTTGAAGAAGCCGCTATCAATTCTGCCTATAAGTCTTTCTTTAATACCGATTATAATGCTGCTGCCAGGCAGGGTGGGACTATAACTTATATTTTCAGGGCCCAGTAGTCTTGTGCAATATTTTCCAGACAGAATTTATTGTCTGTTTCAACTTCCCAACATATTCCGTATATTTGACTTCAGCTTAAACGAACCAATGTAATGAAACAAACCAACCACCACCTTTTTGATTTCCTGGATTTTAACCCGGAAATGAAGGGTACAGACATCCTATGGAGAGCCTGTAAACCAACAAAAATAGAGACAAATGGAAATGATATATTACTAACCATACCTTTTCAAAAGCAGAAAAAATCACCCGAAATTGCCCCTGATAATAAAATACCGCGCAAGGATTACACATTAAAAATCAAAGCCTATGGCGATAAAATTTTGCGTGCCTCCATTGGTTTTGGCACTGAGATGGATGAAACTTCCCCCATGTTGGAATTAAGCCCTGAAATGAAAAATGTGCCCCTGGTTGTCGAAAAAAAAACGAATGCATGGCTCGTTAAAGACAAAAATGACAAAAATAGGGCCGCCATCAACCTAACAGTCCCTGCAATTGACCATTGGAGCGACCTTTTACCAAAGCCTGAAGAAACCGTTGATATAACATTCTTCCCGGATGGAGGCAAAGAAGTAAAGCTGAGTGCCTATGACCAGTTTTTCCCAGCACGCCATGATGGACTGGCATTGGCATTTGTAGAAAAAGACAATATGCCCGACCGGGCAACAATGTCATTCCATACACAACCTGACGAGGTATTTGTAGGCACAGGCGAACGTTTTACCAAGATGGACCTCTCCGGCCATACCTTCCAGCTCCACAACCAGGACGGGCAGGGCGTAAATAACCGGAGGACATATAAAAACATACCTTTCTATATTTCGAGTGCGATGTATGGCATGTTTTTGCATACCTCAGCATCTGGTAAACTTTCGCTTGCCGACCATTCATCGCGTTCTGCCCAGTTACTTGTTGAACATCCTGTGATTGATGTGTTTTTGATAGGAGGAGATACCATTGAAGAAATAATTCACGGCTATCGCCAACTTACAGGATTTCCATCACTGCCTCCCTTATGGAGCTTTGGCACCTGGATGAGCCGCATGACCTATTTTTCAGAAGATGAGGTAAATGAAATTTGTGACCGTTTGCGCAAGGAAGATTATCCTTGTGATGTAATACATCTGGATACAGGATGGTTTAAAACCGACTGGCTTTGTGAATGGAAGTTCAATGAGGAAAGTTTCCCTGACCCAAAAAGGTTTATGGCCAATCTTAAGAAAAAAGGATTCAGGGTAAGCCTTTGGCAGATGCCCTATATAGCAGCCAATGCAGAGCAGCATGACGAAGCCGTCGCCAATAATTATATTGGCCCGATAAAGAAAACCGAAAAACAAGGAGGTTCCAACTTCAGCGCGTTAGATTACGCCGGCACCATTGACTTTACCTATCCAAAAGCTGTAGCATGGTATAAGAACCTTATTGGTAACCTAATGGCAATGGGTGCAGTATGTATAAAAACCGATTTCGGCGAAGAAATTCATATGGATGCAGAATATAATGGAATGGATGCAAAACTTTTGCGTAACCTTTATGCCCTGCTCTACCAGAAAGCAGCCTATGAAAAAACCAAAGAAATAACCGGTGATGGGATTATCTGGGCACGTGCAGGATGGGCAGGATGCCAGCGATACCCTTTGCACTGGGGAGGTGACGCTGCTTCTACCTGGGATGGCATGGCTGGTTCATTAAAGGGAGGATTACATCTCGGGCTTTCAGGATTTGGATTTTGGAGCCATGATGTGCCCGGATTTCATAGCGTACCTGACTTTATGAATACAGTTATCCCTGACGATCTGTATGTCCGGTGGACACAATTTGGAGTATTTAGTTCGCATATTCGGTACCATGGCACCTCAAAAAGAGAACCCTATCACTATCCGAATATTTCAGACATTGTTCGTAAATGGTGGAAACTACGATATTGCCTTATACCCTATATTGTTTCGCAAAGTAAAAAAACAACAAAGACGGGTTTTCCAATACTCCGGGCTTTAATTTTCCATCATGCTGATGATAAGCTGTGTTGGCACATTGATGACCAATATTATTTTGGAGACGATTTTCTGGTGGCTCCTGTAATGAATTCTGAAGGTATTCGTGATGTGTATCTTCCGGAAGGTAAATGGGTAGGCTTCTTTGATGGCATTGTATACAAAGGTGGAGAATGGATAAAAAATCTCAAAACTCCCCTTGAAGAAATGCCTTTATGGGTACAATATGGTGCTTCCATTCCATTCTACCCTGAAGCTGTGAGTTGTACGGATGAGATGGATTTGGAGAAAAGTATTGAAATTGTTTTTGATGAGTCTTTTAAAGGGATTGGACAATCTGTGATTGGAGATATTATAAAGCTGACTAAAGTCAGCTAGCCTTTAACAACCAGACATATAACCACCACGCTAAAGCGTGGTGCTATATCTATTAGATTAGCACCCAACTTTAGTTGGGTGATGAAAAAGAATATTAATTGAAATATTTAAAGTGCGCTTAAGCGCACTTAACTAATTAAATAATATGAACACAACCTGGAAAACAAATTGGGAAGAATCGAAAAAAAGATACCTGGAATGGTGGAATGGCAAGGGATTAATTATCAGCATGTGGGAACACCTTGAGAAAGATGGTGCGCCCCATGAAAATGTAATTGCACCTCCACCCGCCAAAGACCTGACCCAATATTGGTTTGATCCTGAGTGGAGAGCTGATAATCTGCATTATCAACTTTCAAGAAGTTCATTCAAAGCAGATATCCTGCCCGTTGCAAATACTCATCTGGGACCCGGTTCGCTGGCATCCATTCTTGGTTCACCACTTGAAGGAGGTGAAGACACGATATGGATAAAACATGCGGAAAACTTTAATGATGAGATAGTTTTTGACAAAAACAATACATGGTGGAAACTGCATCTTGACCTGGTTAAAGCCTGCAAAGAAAGAGCAAAAGGAAAATATTATGTTGGTTGCCCTGATTTGATTGAGGGGCTGGATACCATGGCCAGCCTGAAAGGCACAGAGAATGTGCTGATGGACATGCTTATGCAACCGGAAATATTGGAAAGCCAGCTACAAAAAATAAACGACATCTATTTTAAGGTATTTGATCAAATTTATGATCTCATCAATGAAGATGGAGAAATGGCTTTCTGCTACTTTTCCATTTGGGGACCCGGAAAAGTAAGTAAATTACAAAGCGATATCTCAGTTATGATCTCCGAAGATGATTATCGCAGGTTTACTTTACCATATATTCGGCAGCAGTGCCAAAAAATTGACTATACCCTTTACCATCTCGATGGTGTGGATGCCATCCGTCACCTGGATGCCATCCTTGAAATTGATGAACTTAATGCCATTCAATGGACACCCGGAGTCGGAGAACCCCAGGGTGGCGATCCCCGATGGTATGATCTGTATAAGAAAATTCTGGCCAAAGGAAAGTCTATTATGCCCTGCTGGGTTGAAGTGGATGAGTTAAAACCACTGCTTGATAATGTGGGGGCAGAAGGTTTAAATATACTTATGCATTTTACAACTGAAAAGGATATTGAAGCGGCTATCAAAATTGCAGATGCATATAGATAATGAGGTATTAATACTATCATGATTTTGGTTCACGCAAAGGCCGCAGACGAATCGCAAAGAACGCGAAGAACTAAGACAAATAACCTACACATTTTTAAATGGGCAATAATTATTCATTAATAACATTTTTAGTACTAATAACATCTATTAATCTAAAAAAACTATATTTGATTTTTATAACCAATAAAGAACCGATAAAACCATGCAAGATATTCACAGTTATTTAAAAACCATTGATTTTGTAATAGTTGGAATTTACTTATTGGTTCTGGTAACAATAGGTTATTGGGTAAGTTTTATAAAAAAAAGAAACACTGACGAAAACTTATTCTTGGCAGGTCACTCTTTAAAGTGGGGAAGCATTGGATTTACAATGTGGGGTACAAATGTAGGTCCGTCAATGTTACTTGCATCGGCCAGCATAGGTTACACAACGGGTGTAGTAGCAGGAAACTTTGGCTGGTATGCTTTTGTTTTTATCTTTCTTCTTGCAGTAGTTTTTGCTCCCCGATATCTTGGAGCAAAAGTCCTGACTTTACCTGAATTTATGGGTAAACGGTTTGGTCAGTCAACAAGGAGCATTTTGGCCTGGTATAGTCTTATAACTATATTAATTTCATGGTTAGCCCTTACACTTTTTGCCGGGGGTATTCTTGTCGGTCAAATATTAAATCTTCCTTTATATGCTTCTGTAATAATATTGGTTTTAATTGCTGCTTTCTTTACTGTGGCAGGTGGACTAAAAGCTGTGGCATACACCAACGTATTTCAAATGTTGTTACTAATTATTGTATCTTTAATTCTTACGATAGTTGGTGTATCCAAAGCAGGCGGTATAATGGCCGTTTATGAAAACACCCCTTCTCACTACTGGAATCTTTTACTGCCAATGGATGATGCAAACTATCCTTGGCTGGCAATAGCACTGGGGTACCCTATAATGGGTGTATGGTTTTGGTGTACCGATCAATCAATGGTACAATCAGTACTTGGAGCTAAAAGTCTTAGACAGGGACAAATGGGTGCAAACTTTACAGGATGGTTAAAAATTTTGGATGTAGCCTTGTTTATCATTCCTGGTATTATTTGTTTTATTCTCTTCCCAAATCTTAAAGATCCTAATGAAGCATATATGACTATGGTAACCCGACTATTCCCGGCTGGAATGACAGGCTTAGTAATGGCTGTTTTAATAGCAGCCCTGGTAAGCACTATCGATTCTGCACTTAATTCATTAAGCACAGTTTTCACCATGGATATTTATGTAAAAAAATATAAACCTGAAGCAAGTCAGAAAGAAATCATTAAAATAGGACGCATTGTAACAATTATAGGTGCCGGAACCGCTATATTCCTAACCTTGGCTATAGATTTAATAAAAGGACTAAATCTTTTTGACGTATTTCAAGCTGTTTTAGGCTTTATTGCTCCTCCTATGTCTGTAGTTTTTCTTTTTGGCGTATTGTGGAAAAAAACTACCCGAAAAGCTGCAAATATAATTCTTTCAGCAGGAAGTGCTTTTAGTCTTGGAACTGGTATCATATACTTTATTACAAAGGAACAATGGGTATGGCCTCACTTTTTGCTTCTCTCATTCTTCATTTTTGTCTTCTTGTCTATTATTGCGTTAGTAATTACCCATCTTGATAAGGCAGGTCAAAGCAATGATGAAAACACCCTGGACTACGGAAAACTTCCTAAGACCGAAAAAAATGTATGGATAGCCTGGATTTTATTAATATTAGTGATGATAAGTCTTTACATCTTATTTAATGGCCATTAAAATATAAATTATGAAACGTCTGACAATCTTACTTTTCATCTACACCATTTGTTTTACTCTAACAATTGCGCAGGATTTCATCCCTCTTTGGCCATCCGGACAAATGCCCAATTCAAAAGGAATGGCGCTGGAAGAAATTATTGTAAACAATCGTATTACTCAGGTTGACAATCCGGGCATTCAATGCTTCTTCCCTGCCAATGAAGAAATTAATGGGTGTGCAGTTCTTATTTGCCCTTCAGGAGGATATGTAAAACTTACATACGACCTGGGTGGGATTCAACTGGCTAAGTGGTTCAATACATTGGGTATTACTGCCTTTGTGCTTAAATACAGGTTACCCAATTCACCTGATTTGCAGCAAAGAGAAATAGCACCAATGCAGGATGCACAGCGTGCCATGCGCATAATAAGGGCCCATGCTTCTGAATGGAAGCTGGATACTGGAAGAATAGGCATTATGGGAGCATCTGCCGGAGGGCACCTGGCATCAACCCTTGGCACCCATTTTAATGATGTGTCCGCTTTGAAGGACACCCTGGACAAATATTCATTCGATCCAAATTTGATGATCCTTATATCACCTGTTATTTCAATGGGAGAATATACCCATAAAGGAAGCAGGGATAACCTTTTGGGCGAGAATGCTTCTGAACAACTTTTAAAGGCCTATTCCAACGAATTGCACGTTTCTTCAAAAACCCCACCTGCATTCATTGTTCACGCATCCAATGATAATGCAGTAAATCCCATGAATAGTGTGCTGTTTTATGAAGCCTTGTTAAAAAACAACGTTTCAGCCAGCTTGCATACTTTCCCGCAAGGTAAACATGCGATTGGGGTAGCAAAAAACCTGGGATCGACAAAACTATGGATGGAACTTTGCAGGGAGTGGATGATTGAGATGGATTTGATAAACAATCAATAAATGAAATACCTGACCTCAGGGAGGTCATTTTTTTATAGTATATAAAGCAACAAGTTAAATTCGACCCCGGCCGGGGTCGCATTCGTTCCTGAACCTGATTTTCTATAAACATGCAATCCCTCCGGGATTAAAAACTTTATTACTGAACATCCATCCTGTCAATTCCCAACCCGGCTTTATATCCGGTTGTCATACGGACTTTATATTTTCCGGCATTTATACTTGTGCCTGTTGTTGTTGTTAAAGTTCTCCAGCTTTCTTTTCTGGGATCAAATTCAATGATATCATTCTTTACTACTATCCCATAGGAATCTATAATTTTGATACGCATGGGAATAGACTCCTCACTATTATTAAGGTATTGAAACCTTAGAGTATAAACATCTCCCAGACCAACAGAGAACTCCCATTCGATGGTGTCTCCTTCTGCACGTGAGAACTCAATATACTCTCTGTTATTGAACTCAAGTTTTTTAAGTCCTGCCCCCTTTAAAATTGCCTCTTCTGCCTGGTAGCGCTTTGTTGGACGTTGATCAGATGCCTGTCCCAGGCTGTTGACCGGACAAATCACCACCGTGTACATATTTATACTCCCTTCAGATATCTCTCCGTTTGTACCCAGTTTGATTATGTCATCTTTCATTCCTCTTTTAGCATAGACACGATAATGTTCTTCTTTATCATTACCTAATTTTGTCTTCTGCTCAATATAACTCGATAGCCATTGTGGGAGGGTGTCAATTCGTCTATCAATAGCAATAAAAATGTCAGCATCTGCATTCAGGGTGAAACTGGCCAAATCATTGCTGTCAATAATAATTTTGTTTTCAGTCATTATCCAAGTTGCTCCAAAAAAATTGGAAGGCAGCCGACTAAATGTTACTTCCTCATTCTTATATTGTCTGTCACCCAGATCCATCCATGCATTTATCTTCCAATCTCCTGCAATATTTGCCACCCTGAGATTCTTAATCAGGTTTTGGTCTGATTTTCCGGGTTTGATATTCTTATTTTTTGTAGCAATTGCAATAGCCGATATTAGTGCTTGTCCTGAGGTAACCTTTGGAAAAGAGATAACAAGCTCACCTCCTGTTATTTTCACCGGTATTGCTTTTTTCAACACCCTGTCATGACCGGCTTCTTTCCAGATGTCAAGATTTTTAATTTCAACTTCTCCATTGATGGCCACATCAAACATGCGCCAGCCTTCGCAATCCATTCCCCCTCCGGTACCATACCAGGGTTCTACAAAATATAGTTCAACAATATAATCACCATCAGGCAAAGGAAATTCATATCGCAGTTTTTCCCTTCCAAAACGGAATGTCTGCAACAGTTTCCAGTCGTCACAATCCCTTATGGGATCAAACGTGCGACGCTGGCTGGCATAGAAGTTAGGTAACCCCTTAAACTCATCAGTCCAGGAGAGACTTCCCCAGGAAGTATCGCTTTCTTTATGCTGATCTGCCATCCATGTGTTACCCATTACATCTGTATACTCCGGCCCTCCGCAATTCACCCTGTAGATATAATTATATTTGTCCTCAGGAAAAATCATGTTTGTACCATTTTCAAAAGGATTACTTCCTCCAGGCGGTACAGGAAGATGATGTAGACAAACATAATCAGCAGCAACAGGTAAATGATCTATATACCCTACTGCATATAACAAATTACTATTAATTTCCACACTATCCCATTGAAAATGATTGCCTTTTCCCGGGTTTTCTTTTACCCCAAGTGACCGGATCCCTTTGTCATTGAATAGTTCTACCTCATCACAGTTGGAATATACTACTATGCTGTCTTTTATTCCCGGCTCAGTCCATCGATTTGGCCAGGTATGTGAAACAATATAGACCATGGGCTCCGTTTCTTTCGGTGCGTAATTTGCACGGTACATATAAAATACATCAGCTGGTTCTCCCCAGGGTGTGAAAAGCCCTTTGTAATTTACCGGTCCTATCCTGTCCAACTCACGATATCCCTCACCATTCTGAGTCCTTCCGGGGTTATCATGCGAATTGAATATCCATTGAAACTGTCCGCAACAACTATCTTTAGCTTTCTCCGCTAATCGCACCTTTGTTTCCATCAACTGGCACATTCGGTCTTCACTATACGCCCCATCTTTCTGAAAAGGACCCTCGGTATGAAGATCAAGGCTACGCCATGCGCCATATTCACCGTTCAATAATTCCCGGCTTATATCTTTATCATAATTATACAAATCACCGGCATAGGTGCCCGACCAGTTTTGTACCACGTTCCAGTCCGTGCCGGTGCCCCCGTTGCATGTTGTCACCAGGCGTTGCGAAGGACTGGTAGGGTCCATTTCGCGGATAACCTGAACACACTCTTGAGCAAAATCCGTGGGCAAAGTACTTTCATTTTCCAGTCCCCACAGGATTACAGAGGGGCAATTTCTTCTTTCCTTAATCCAGTCTCTTAGTAGTTGCTTAAAATTCTCCCTGAATGCCGGGGTATCGAACCATATATGCGCCGCCATCTGTGGCCAGAAGAGTATCCCCAGGCTATCCCAGTTTTCCTGGTACCGCAAATTATGCGGTTGATGGCCATCCCTGAATGCATTGAATCCTGCTGCTTTCACCTGCATCACCCGTGTTCTTATCTGCCCGGCAGTAAATGCATGGCTTTGCCCCATATTGTGTTCATATTCTGCCGTACCGTTTATAAATACCGGCTCCCCATTCAGAAAAAACCGGTTATCCCCGTCTTTCCTGTATATTGGCCAGCTTATACAGCGAATACCGTATTTTGTTGAAAGTCTGTCCAATACCTTCCCATTTGCCGATATCTCAGTTTCCATGGTATACAGGTATGGATCATCCAATGACCATAGGTGAGGTTTGTCAATTAAAAAAGAAACATTGTCCATTACAAAAGATTCACCGGAAAGAACTGATAATTCCTTTGAGATTTCGCAGATCACGCTATCCTCCTTGTTTTTAAGCCGGCATGTTACTTTTACATTCCTTATAATATAATCATCATTCACTATTTCTACTGTACTATAAAGTGTAGCCTGTTTTTCTGTTATTGATGTGTCATTCCAAATGTGTATACCAAAAGGTGCAACACGAATATCATTTGTAATGATAAGACTTACCGGGCGAAAAATTCCCATCGGCTGAGAGCCTTCGGAAAACCCCCATTCATCAGAACACCCCCCGCATACCCATGGCAGATCACGAATATTAGCAGGATGATCGGAACGCACAGCCAGCAGGTTTTTACCTCCCTCCGGTTTAATTGCATCTGTAATATCTAATGTAAACGTCGTACGGCCTCCTGCATGGCAGCCTACCTTCTTCCCATTGACCCAAACAGTTGCATAGGAGCCAACACCTTCAAAAAACAGGAAATATCGCTTGCCCCTTTCTTTTGGATCTGTTGTAAATTCTTTTCTATACCAGGCATAGCCATGCCTGTTGCCATGAAGCTTCCGTCTGTAGCCTTCATATTTATCCCAATTGTGAGGTATGTCGACAGTTTCCCATTTTTTTGTTTTATAACCCGGAGCCTCAAACCCACCATATGCATTAATATTGTTATCATCGGCAATAGTTTGCCAGTTGTCATTTAATTCAATTGTTTTACGGATAATATCCTGGGAATTAATATTGCCGGAACATATTGAAAAAAATAGTAAGCAAAAAATAAATGCTCTGTTTATATGATTTTTGTATAGCACTATGTTAATCTATTTAATTGTTGTTTTTGGTGCAATTTAGTGTTTTCGCACCTTGGTGGCAAAAAAAAATGTCAATACACATTAAAATTCTATAAACATTTATTAGTAGTTTCAAAATATCGCCCGTTCAAAGGTCTAGAATATTATGCGCCATGAAAGGTTGCTACCTCGAATAATATATGGTAGTTGGCACATTTTAAAACGCTTTCTTAAACCCGGGGCATTGCCCCGGGCTATTGATATTACGCCCCTTCAGGGCTCTTTAAAGTAATTATTAATCGATTATTTATTTATAAATTCCAGGTCTCTGGTGTACCAATTTGTTATTTCATCAGTCGCTTCTTTCTGACCTGAGAAAATATTCTCTATGGTATAGATTTTTGCCTCTTCCGGAGTTAGCTGATGCGACCAGGGCACGCGACCTGAAATATCTGCACCCGGACCGGTACTTTTATATTCAGCATAGTATGCAGTTTTTTCCCTCTCCGGGCTTCGCCAGTTGTGCCAGCCTTCAGGACGCATATGAACTCCTAATTCGCAATTAATAAATACCGTTTTTGCATAGGGACGCCATGGCCTTCCCAGATATACCTGATGAATAGTAGTATCTGCAATTAATTTGCATTCAATAAAAACATACCCAAACATGGCGTATTCCGGAGTTGAAGCGGCCGTAATATAAGAATCCCGCTTGCTACGGATAGTACATTTCTCAAACAACGCTGTGGCTGCACCAAAAATAAAATCGGTGGTTCCCTCGATATAGCAATCTTTATAATACTGGCGTGAACCTTCCCCTGCGGCAAACATAGTATCCTGGTTACCGAGAAATTTGCAGTTTCGGAAAATGCACCTGTCGCCTTCCACATGTAAAGCCACGGCCTGTCCTACCTCCCCTGCCGTATTCTCAAACGTAATGTTCTCCGCATAAAAGCCATCTCCCATTACCAGTACTGTATATGAAGTAAATGTGCTTATTTTTACTTCATTCAGCATTTTCCCGGAATAGTCATCCCAGGTAATGATGGTACTATCTACACTTTCACCGATCAATGAAATGCGGGTTTTCCATGTAGGAACTACTACTTTTTCTTTGTAAACACCATTTTTCACATAAATATATCCACGCTCAAAGCCATAATCCCTAATAGAATTTACTGCCTCCTGGATGGTGGTGTAGTCGCAACTTCCATCCTTCGCAACGGTCACTCTGTAGATATCTTCGGCAAAAATTGAAGAAATTGTAAATTGTGTTATCAAAAATGTAAAAAAAATAATAATCTTAAAAGTTCGCATGCTATATTGGTTTTATGGTTAACTTAAATTAAGTTATTGTTTGGTAGTTATAGAAAGCAAAACTATTCATCTAATACCAAGTCATACCTACCACCCTTTACCGTAGCAATATCATAAAGGATTGTTGCTTTCGATTTCAAAGTCTTTGGCTTCGCTTTTGGAGATATTATCGGATTTTTCACCTCATTGAACTGATACAATGGATTAATGTTTTCACCTTCTGCAATTATAACCAATTTCCCATCAGCAAAAATTAATGGATCAACTGTTCGTATCCTGCAATTACCATCCATATCTGAATAGACAGTTAATGTTTTCACCCTGCCATTTTCCCAGGAAATATCAATTTCAAAACCACCGCGGGCTTTTAACCCTTTTACTTCCCCTTTTTGCCAGCTTTCAGGTAAGGCAGGTAAGATATAAATAAAACCATCATGACTTTGTATCAGCATTTCAGCTATACCCGAAGTACATCCAAAATTGCCATCGATCTGGAAAGGTGGATGGGCATCCAGCAGGTTCATGTAGGTTCCTCCTCTCGGTCTTTGTCCCGGAATAACTGCAGGTGAAATCTGATCTTTAATAAGCTTCAGCGCATGGTCACCATCCAGCAACCGGGCCCACAGATTTACTTTCCATCCCATACTCCAACCGGTTGATTCATCACCACGATAGATCAATGAAGTTCTGGCAGCATCAAATAATTCAGGAGTACGATAGGGAGAGATCTGATTACCTGGGTATAGCCCATATAAATGAGATACATGCCTGTGATGATCTTCGGGGTTGTCCCAGTCATAGAGCCACTCCTGCAACTGGCTGTATTTCCCGATTTGCATTGGTGCCAAACGCTCAAGCTTTTGACGTAGGGTATCTGCGAATGCTTTGTCAACCTCCAGTATTTCAGATGACCGGATTACATTATGAAATAAGTCAAAGAGTAACTGGTTATCCATAGTGGTACCGGCACTTGCTGTTGCCAAATTCAGATATTCGTTTTCGGGAGAATTGGAAGGGCATATAACCAGGTATTTTGTGGTGGGTTCTTCAACAAGATCATCCACATAAAACTCTGCAGCAGATTTCATAATGGGATAAACATCTTTGAGAAACGCTATATCACCAGTAAACAAATAATGCTGCCATAAATGTTGTGTAAGCCAAGAACTTCCCGACTGCCAAAGTCCATAATAGGCTTTGTCATAAATTCCCGCAGAACGCCAGATATCTGTATTGTGATGAACCACCCAACCCCGCGTACCATATAATTTTTGGGCACTTTCCTGACCGGTCACAGATAAATCTTTAATCATGCTGAAAAGCGGTTCATTTAATTCTGTAAGGTTCGTTACTTCCGAAGGCCAGTAGTTCATTTCACAATTAATGTTTACCGTATATTTACTTTCCCAGGGTGGTGATATAAGGGGGTTCCATATCCCCTGCAAATTGGCTGGTTGTCCGCCTGGTTGCGAACTGCTTATCAATAAATACCTGCCATACTGAAAATACAATGTCACAAATTGCGGATCATTTCCTGCTTTAAATTCTTCCAATCGCACATCCGTAGGTTTTTTAACCGACTCTGTATTCCCCAGATCAAGGAACACCCGGTTAAAATAAGATTGATAGATTTGGGTGTGCTTATCTTTTGCCTGATCATAATCGTTCTGCAATGCCTGTTTCAAATAATTTTCCGCCCTTTCTGCCTGATCCGCACTTATATCCTTATAATTAACAAAGTTCGTCCCAATTGAGATGTAAAGTATAGCCTCATCCACATTTTTCAGAACAAGGCTTGTGTCTACTGTTTCCACACTTCCGTTTTGAATAACAGGTTTAACTATTGCCTGAAACTTTACTTTTCCTTCAATTCCCTCATGGTTTATTGATATTCCGTTAGCATAGATTTTCCCGTCTTCACAAGCTCTTCCATACGTATTAGGACTATTCATGGAAATAGCACAATTGATCATACCGGGTTTATCTGCGCTTAAACGAACAATGATTACCTGATCTGCAAATGATGAAAATATTTCCCGCTTATAAGTTACGCCATCATGTTTATAGGAGACCGAGCTTATCGCATGTACAATATCCAGTTCACGATAGTAGTCTGAAAACTTCTCATGACCTGGAAAATGGATCATTAAATCACCAACAGGCTGGTAGGGCATTCCATTTACAGGGTTTACAATGGAATCATCGGCAAGCTTTTGTGCTTCAGCATACTTGCCTTCGAAAATAAGCTTACGAACTTTTACCAGATAGTCTTTTGAGGCTTCCACCACATTGTTGTAAGGACTTCCTGCCCAGAATGTTTCTTCATTGAGCTGAAGCAATTCCATCTCTGGAGTACCAAAAACCATTGCCCCTAAACGGCCATTACCAATTGGAAGGGCCTCATTCCAGTTTTCTGCAGGACGGGTATACCAAAGCTTAAGATCTGAATCATTTTGACTGAATGAACATTGGGTTAAAAATAATAGTAATATAAATGGCACAAATTTTCTCATAATTATGTATTTTCTATAAAACCTAAATTATTATCTTCTTATTATCTGATACAAATATCTTTAATGATAGCCATGATAACAAATATGCAATGCTTGCAAAACCAAAAATAATATAATAATTATGTGTTGCTTCCAATATCAGACCTACGGCACCTGAAAACAACATACCTCCAATTGCGCCGGAGAAACCAGCAAGACCTGTCATTGAAGCAACAGCATTTTTAGGGTAAATATCCGACACAATGGTGAAAATATTAGCAGCAAATCCCTGATGTGCAAATGTAGCCATTGAAATAAGTAAGACAGCAATCCACATATTTGAAGCCTTCACGGCAAAAAATATGGGGACAACCAGAAGTGCCATAAAAAAGATCGCTGTTTTCCTTGAATAAACAGGGTTTTTCTCTCTTTTGATAAAAAACGAAGATAACCAGCCCCCTGTAAATGAACCTCCCATCGATACTACATAGATGATAATCAGGGGGAGACCAATGGTTGTTAAATCAATACCAAAGGATTTAAATAAAAACTTTGGTAACCAGAATAGAAAAAACCACCATATGGGATCTGTAAAAAACCGTGCAAGGCAAATACCCAGTGTCTGCCTGTGTGGAAATATTTTTGCCCATGGTACCTTTTCAACCTTTTCTTTCTCATCCTGAAGTATATAATCTCTTTCAGCAGATTTTAATATTCCGCATTCTTCAGGTTTCCTGTATATTGGTAACCAAAATAAAAGCCATATAAAACCAAGTGCACCGGTAATAATAAAAGCCCACTGCCAGCTCCATTTTAAAGCAATAACTGGAATTAGAAGCGGGGTAAGAATGGCGCCCATGTTTGAGCCCATATTAAAGATGCCCGTTGCCAAAGCCCTCTCTTTTTTAGGAAACCACTCTGTTATCGTTTTAATTGCAGCAGGAAAATTCGCCGACTGACCCAGACCAAGGAAAAAACGGGCTACACTGAATGATGCAACACTTCGGCAAGCCGCATGAAAAATTCCGGCAATACTCCAAACTATCATAGCAAGCACATATCCCACCCGTGTGCCAATACGATCAAGAATTCCTCCGGTAGTTAACAAACCGATTGCATAGGCAGCCTGGAAAAAGGAAACGATGTATCCGTAATCATCTTCTCCCCATCCCAATTTATCAGTTAGTTCTGGTGCGAGAATGCCCAGAATACTCCGGTCAATGTAATTGATGGTAGTAGCAAAAAATAATAGTGCTACAAAGCGCCATCTGTAGTTTCCAATTTTTAAACCTGTCATTTATAAATTCTATAATAAATACTTACTTTTGGCTTGATCCAAAAGTAACAAAAAATCAAGGCTCAATATAATTTTAAACAAAAACTACGATACCTGTTTTCCCGCGCATCCCAAGCCGTCCCGATATTGTACCCTTACTTCTATTAACTAAAGTGCCCGGGACTCGTGGGATGCTTCCAGTCCTATTAATAAAACAGGTATCTTGTTTTGTATTTAAAATTATATTAGGCCGATCCAATACATAACCAATCTAGCAATACTATTTTATTGACATATTTCATGAATTAATTCGTAAGCTATCCCCTGTTCTTCAGGAGTTGAACAATAAGTCACAACTACTAATTTCATTCCTTTTACCCAAAGGCGCCTAACCTGATGTCCGATGGTATCCGGGTCACCCACTATACGGGCATTTAGTACAATCCCCGTATTTGCCAGCTTATGAAAGGTTTCTAAATCGGAAATTGCATCCGGGTCAGTTTCCGGAGAAAAGGCACCATCAGCCAGAAGAATACCTTTTATATTCATCACCGCATCCAGCCATGTAGCCCAGTTGCCACATGAATGAAAAACAGGGCCGCCAAATACTTTGCATATTTTTTCTACGGAAGGGGCTGCTATTTCAAGATATTGCTCCGGCGATATCATCAAGGCATTATCGTCACTCATACCCAAACCTTTCCACTGTGTAGATGAAGCAAAACCATGACCCGGATATACCAGGGCATTTCCTATCCTTTTCACTTGTTCCTGATTAAATTGAATGGACAGATCGGCAAGAATATCAAAAAGCCTCATCACCTTTTCAGGTTCAGTAAGAAAACTAATAAAAAACTGGTCAAGAGGAAGCAAGTGCCCTATCATATTCAATGGAGACTGTGTATCAGTGAGCGAAACAGGAATACGTCCCTGTGTTTGTTCCATGAAATAATCAATCATACTCAAGGTATGCCTGCCAACTGCTGTTAAGCTTACTTCCTGTGGAGTATAGGCCAGCACCTCATCAAGACTGGTAAAATGTGATTGCATGGCAGGGGCATTTCCCTCCGGCCACACATAGTCACCGCCATAAGCACTCGAGATAGTGCCTATGCCATACCAGGGCTCTAAAAAGTTGGGGACATCGGCTTTAAAAAGCATACTTTTCTCCAAAGCACCCAGCTGATTCTCCAAAGACCTTTGCATATCTCTGCATCCAAAGGAAAAACATTCTGCAACCCGCATACGGCGATAGACCAACACACCTGAATCCGCTTTCCAGAACTCAGCACATTTTTTATTCAACTGGTTTGTGTAATCGACATACGCATCAAAGTCAAAGTCCGAAGGCTTTATTGGGATAACCTCGGTGGCCTGGGCATCGCTTATGCTGTTGTTGAATTTTTTCATTCTTATACTTCCGTGCTAATTTTATTCAACTTCCATTCAATTTTTCTGTTTTCGTGCTAAAGCACATATTGATATTTCTACAAAGCAAATTTTCCAAAGATTGCGGACTTAAGTCCGCTATAACGTAAAAGAAATCTATGTTACCCCCGGATAAATCCGGGGGCTATTTCAATATCTTCCAGTTTGATTTCTACCGAATTCAATTTTTTCAATTCTTCTAAAGATATTATTTTATTCATAAAAGTTACTAATCAGAGTTCTTTCAGGTATTTATCCTTTAATTCTTCCACGGTTTTAAAAATAGTATCGATTTTGTCATCGGTCACTTTGTCATCCATATTTATACAGCAAACACCTGTAAGCCATGGATTGCCTGAATCATGAACCAACCTGATTATTGTATCCCTGATTTGGTCGTTCGTTTGATTAACAATTTCCACTGGGCTTAATCGAAGGTTGAAAAAGGTATTGGGTAAATGTTCCCGTAATACTTTTACATCACCCCCCCAACCAAGGTCCAGGTAATCCAGATGAGGGATTTTTGTAAAACCCTCTGCCATCCGGTGAGGATCTGGCCCGCAGTAATGTATACCAAAAGGTCGCTGTTTACTCCATTCAATATCAAAAGCTAACAGGTAATTTTCATAATCTTCCAGCGCAATCATGGTATGGGAGCATTCAGAATGAAGGAATACCGGTTTTTTGAAATATCTCACACCCCTGTTCACAGATATAGAAGTTGTTCCTGTTTCCGATTGCATTCCCTGCGTAAACTTTGATATGATTGACGATAGCTTTGTAAAATAAGCTTTTACCCCCTCAGGATTCATCATCATATCCATAAGGATATTTTCTCCTTTCAGATCCATTGCCAGATTCAGAATTCCTCCCCAGTTAATATCACCGGTAAGAAAACCATACTTTTTTTTCAGCTCATCCCACAAATGAGAAGTCTTTTTAAATGCTTCGGATTTAAAAACGGAATCCTCATCAATATTCAGATCATCCCTTTGAGCACAAACTACCTGAGGCGGATGGGATTCGGTATAGTTGATATCGCAACCCAGCATTTCCGAAAGTAAGTAACCGGCTGCCAGATGGACAGCCCCAATTTCGGGCCGTTTTTCATCTCTATTTTCTCCTAATCCATATTTTCCCCATTTTTCATACAGTACTTTTTCCATCTGCTGTTCAGCCTCTACCCTGCGGGCAGGATGAAAGAAGAAATCCTTGTCAAAACTTATCCCTTCGTGTTTGTTCCACCATTCGGGGGCCAAAACTATATCTACGGGGAGTAGCTGCTTGCCTAGTATTTCATTGTGTTTGTATTTCATATTATTATATTTCTCGCAGATTTTCGCAGAATTGTCTAGTAAAGTCCTCCCAGAGTTTAAAACCCTGGTGAAACTATGTTAAAATTCTAATAGAATAACCAATCCACTCCCTGATTAGTATCCCCGGTTCCAAGGCCTGCATCTCTCATTATTATCTCCTCATCACCACCTATAAATCCTAACACAAGGACGATGCCTTTACCCAGTTTTAATTCATTCTCACCTGCCTCGTATTTATAGGTATAAATATTTACCGGATACAGACCGGGAATATCCATAGCATTGGCTATGCGGATATCTGTCTGCCCGCGGTTATTAGCACTTGCATCTGTTTCCAGTGAAGGAGGCTGCAATATTTTATAACTGTGTCCATTAAAGAACCCCACAACCACCTTTACGGGTTTGTCATTCTTAAACCAGATGGTAGTGCCCTCTTCCTGCTGTGCTTTATAAGAAACCCTGATCCCTTTTAAATTCTGCATTTCAGGACAAATACCCTCAATTACATAGTTTTCATCAGTGTATACTTTTTGGCCCTTCTTTAATGGGAACATACCATATGATTTATTTAATATCTCAACCTGTGCAGCCTTTAAGGGCAAAGGATCTGCTTTCACAGCTCCCCCTTCCGATTTAAGAGTTGTAATATTGTTCCTGAAATTCTCCATTTCATCCTGATACAGTGGCAGCAATTCAATCCATGATTTATATTTCCCGTCTGTACCATCAATGGGGATTCGGCGTTGTTTGGTTTGCATGCTGTTGGCGTATAAATAGGTGTCTTTGGTCAGGTTAACCAAGTCCTCGTAATGGCTAACACTTTTTTCTACATGAGGTAATGCCATTTCCAAATCATTAACATCAGAAGAATATTTGTATCTGAGAACTAGCATTGCTGCCTGAACCTTTTCTGAAAAAAAGTTAGCTATGGCATTATAGCAATATACATCATTTTTAAGTCGTGCAAATTCTGCATTATGTTTTTTAACGTGAGGAGCCGCTTTCTCAATAGCTTCAAGAGCATTTCTCCCATTTTGCACAACTTCTTCGATGATTTGAGGAGGAGTTTCACCTATGTGTGCTTCCCCCTTCCACTCCTTTTCAACATAGTCAATTAGTATTTCACCCTCTGGTCCATTTGAATTGTAAAAACTGCTATAAACGCGCCATTTATAAGGATTAACTAATTGGCTCATAAACATGCCTAGAAGTAATGTTTGTCTGTTTCCATCAGTAATGCCAAACCTGCGTAATAATTTTGGAGCAATTTGACCCATTTCATTATAAGCTTCAATTATATCCGAACCATATTCACCACAGCCATAATAATTCCCAAGTTCTTCCGTCCAGTAGGTGTGTTCTTCCAGACTATCCCTTCGGCAATTCCAGGCATATCTTCCCCATGCCTTATACCATACCCAATCACGATCAACCTGATATAATCGCGGATTTGTATTATCCGCAGTATAAGGCCAATCCCAATAGGAGGCTTGAGGGTAAAGATGCAAACCCTTTGCCCCTTGTATATCGTGCATGGCAATTACACACTTTTGAATAAAATCAGCTGCTCCATACCTGAAGGGTTCAAGATTGGCTAAAATATGAACATTTGAGATATGCACCGAACCCAGTTTGCTCAGTTCCTGATGAACTGATGCCCAGTTTCCTCTTGGCTGGTAGGTCGTCAGTGATTCGCCATTATATTTTTGTGTGGTATACAGGTTATGGTATAATGGAAGTGCAACTTTCATCACGCTATCGGGCTTGGTGTCGTGTCCCCGTAAAATAATCGGAGGCTCATGCAGTAAGCCCAGAGCCTTTATCCCATCCTGAACTCCCGGGATTATCGTTTTTGTAAACCATTCAATATCATCATCCACTTCACCCATAGCTTCACCCAGACAAACCATAAGCCCGACATTGGGATATTTTTCAATAAAAGCAGCTATTGATTTACGTGTATAGTCTGAAATAATTGGATCAATAGCCCTCCCCCGATCCTGTGTTTCAATATTAAAATGCTCAGCAAATGGTTTAGAAACAATAATATTGTAAAACATTTGAATTACCCATATCCCTCTCTTGTTTGCTTCTTCCGTGAGAAATCCGAACATTTCTTCATTCAAGGCAAATGTTGAATCGTCCACCTCCACAGCAAAAGGATAATCGTCCAGTTTAACCAGGGATGCAAAGGGATGTCCATTCCATAAATACAGGGAATTCATACGGTTTTCAACCAGCATGTCCAGGTATTTTATCCATAACTCTTTATTGTAGAACCATGGAAAATTATCAGGGGTGTAGGGGTATTCATACACGTCCCTTCCCGGAAGGTATGTTGTCTTCTGCAGACCAATGCAAGCACCCCTGAGCACCATTTCAGGCTGATCAATGAAATCTAAATCTTTTGGTATTTTTTTACTTTTCTTAATTCTCCCGGCCAATTCCAAACACCCATAAAGAATGCCCGAAGCATCGGAACCCCCAACAACTACCTTATTATCCTGGCTTTTTATAATATAACCTTCTTTACCAGGTACATAGTCAAAAGTAAAACCTATATTATTGCACAAATTCACAAAAGCAGTATCATTCAATGCGCCAATAATAATGGTTTGTTTTTTTGAAGAAAATAATGCTGCCTGTTCTTGCTCCACATTCATACCTGCGTCCATTATTGCATCAACAAGCTTCTCAATTCCATACTTTTCACGCTGAGAGGTGTCCTTTAAAGTAATAAATGTTACTTCCCTGCCTGTACATGCTCCCAAAAATACTATAAATACAAAAAAGGTTAAAATTCGAATAAACAATCTCATAATTGAAAAGGATTTAAAACATATACCGCAGAGAAAATCAGTAATACAATTCCTCTGCGGCATATTATATTCTCATTTATCAAATACCATTAATACCCTGGATTTTGGCCAAATTCTTCCTTATTTAGTAAAGGGTCCAGCTCTTTCTGAGGTATTGGTCTTACTATGTGATGTTCATCAATAAGGGTAATATCAGGATTCCGGGTCTTTATATATTTAACCCATGCTGAAGGATCCCTGACAAAAGGACGTTTCACATCAAACCATCTCATATGCTCCCCACAAAATTCCCTTGCCCTTTCATCCAATATAAATTCCAGGGTTACATTTTCTGATGATTGAATACCATAGGATGCCAATAAAGCAGCACCATTATTACCATACGCACGGTTATTCGCAAGTTCCAATAATTTATTATAGGCATTCCCATCCTTCAATTGCATAGATGCTTCAGCTGATATTAAATACATTTCCGCAAATCTCAGTATTATCACATCCATAGTACTTAATTCCGTCTCTGGTAACTCCCTGGTAATCGGGTCATTGAGCTTTACTAAGGATATATAATCTCGCCCCGTAATAATCGTTCCATCCTGATTATACACACTATCGCGATCAATTACCAAATAAGGGCGTTGTTTTTCATTTGATATACTTCGCTTCGTAATTAAGAGCGCAGTATCTCCCAATCCAAACTTTCTTTTACCAACTAGACTTGGGTTCAATCCATTGGCTGCAATTTCTTCAGCCGTCCAAAAAGGCACATCTAAGGTATCATTACAATACCATGCTTCCTGAAAACTTGCAGCATAGCGGGCATCAATATTCTCATTAAAAAGATCCAACAAATACAAAGTAGGCATTATTAATTTTTCTTTAGGATAGCCATTTTCAAGATCCAGGTTCATACCTGGTTTCCCATCGTAATAGTTCGTTAAAAACCACATATACAATTTAATACCTCCCCCATAATTAATAGCTGTATTACTTGAATTACTGACAACGAACATAGCCTCGCTATTCGTCTTATTATTATTAGGATTCCAAAGATCTGCCGGGTCACTATATAGAGAAACTCCGAGTGATTCACGCTCGTTAATTACCCTGTTTGCCATATCCCTGGCTTTGGTAAAATACTCAACCCTTTCACTTTCATCTGCATAATAGGCCCAGGAAAGATACATACGCGCTAAGAATCCCATCGCTGATTTTTTTGATGCACGACCGCGTTCCAATTCCTGATCCACAGGAAGATAATCAATAGAAAACTCCAGATCGCTGATAATTACACTATAAAAATCCGCAATGGAACTTCTTTGTGCTGTAAGAACAGGCTCCTGTGTTTCTTCTGTTGAAAGATAAACGTTACCCCATGTTTCAACGATGTGCCATAAATAAAAAGCACGAAGAAATCTCAATTCGCCTTCTTTCGCAGCCTGGGCTTCAAATGAAGGGAAATTTGCATCCTTTGCTCTTCCTATTCCTGCATTACACATATTTAAGGACTGGTACATAGGCGCCCAACGTTTCAGGTTGAAATTTCCAGAACTTGGGTTAAAATCTTCATACTGAGTGGTTTGCTTATGCCACTTCGCTTTGCTTTGGTTAAACCATAGATCGGTGCCCACTTCCGTCATAAAAGGGGCATCAACCTTGCCATAAAAGTCATGCAGGTTATAATATGCAGCATTTACCAGGGTCTGGAACCCCTCAGGGGTACTCCAGATTGCATCGGCTGTTGTCCCTGACGGGTTGTATTCTTCCAATTCGCATGATACCATTCCTAAAACAAGTGAAAGTATCAGGCTTAAACGGATTATATATTTTTTTTGTATCATAGTTTTATCTTTTAATAAGTCTAAAAATCAACATTTACACCAAATACTAGTTGTTTACTCAGGGGAGCTTTTTCAGAACCACCTCTTTCCGGGTCATAGTCCTTTATTAAAGGATTTTTTGTGACAGTAAGAATATTTGACAAAGTGCCATATATCCTAAATCTCTCAATTAAAATGCGCTGTGTGAATTTTTGTGGAACGGTAAAGGCAAGCGTTATATTTTTTACCTTAAAATATGAGCCATTCACAAACCTCAAAGATTCGTATCCATAGTAACTATTAATTTGTTCATTCCAATGAGGCTGAGGATAATCGTTTGTGGGATTATCGGGTGTCCAGTAGTCAATATTTGCAGGGCCGTTAGACCTGCCCGAAGGGTCATACCTGCCCAGAAACTCTGCCTCAATATATTGTCCATATCGTGCCTGAACATCCACGCTTAAATCGATAAACTTATAGGTAAATGTATTCTGCATGGCTCCAAACCAGTCGGGATCCCTGTAAAAACAAGCTTTGTCATTTGCATCAATGATCCCGTCATGGTTCAGATCTTCCAGTTTTATTGAACCCGGTTCAAAAGTAATACCTGCAGAACTGGCAGCAGCTGCCATGTCTGCTTCATCCTCCTGCCAAATGCCCAGCTTATTATACATATAGTATGTTTGAATGGGTTGGCCGATAAACAAAGAATTATCAATCCCTGAAATTATATCCTGGTCGTCAATTAAATCTACAATACGCCCAACGTTTCGGGCATAGGTAATAACAGTGCTCCATTTAAAATCTTTCGTTTGGATATTGTACGTATTTAAGGCCAGTTCAATTCCCTGGTTTTCGGTAGCGCCAATATTCTGATAAACCCTGTCAACACCGGCAATTGTCGGAAGCTTTCTTGCCTGCAGGATATCCGTTGTTTTCGTCTTATACACATCCACCGTCGCACTCACCCTGTTCTTAAAGAAACCTATGTCAAATCCCAGGTCCGTGGTTTTTGATTTTTCCCATCCAACTTCAGCGTTTCCTATTAAATCCAGGAACCTATACCCTATTACTGCTTCTTCCCCAAAACTGGTCTGGAATGCTTCAATGCCACTTTGTGTTGAATAGGGCGCAATATTTGAATTTCCTGCCGTACCCCTGCTTAACCTGATCTTTAAATTGCTCAGTGCTTCAAAACCTTTCATAAAACTCTCCTCACTGGCTATCCATGCTACTGCAACGGAAGGGAAGTCATCCGATTTATGACCCGAAGAAAGCATGGATGCCCCGTCATGTCTTCCTGTCATAGTTATTAAATACCTCCCCATTAAGGAATAGTTTAACCTGCCTGCATATGAAAAGGTCTTATAACCTTCATACGATGAATTAATAGAAACATCTTCCGTTGAATTTAACTGGTAATAGAGAGCTGAAGCATTGGGTTGATTAGCTCCTGATGCACTTACATCATCATAAACACTGTGGACATAGCTGGAAAGTGCTGTAACGGTAAATGAATGAATACCTATTTCTTTAGTGAATGATGCAATGTTATCCCAGTTATAATAGCGTGTATTATAAGAAGTTATACTTGACAAAGATTGCGTTGATGCAGTCTGTGATAATGAAGAACCGTCATAATACTTGCCCCTTCTTTGAAAATCAAGGTTTACACCAAGATTTGTACGAAGTGATAAACCCTCAATGGGCCTCAATTCAAAATACCCTTTGGTGAGAATCCTTGTCTGGATAGAATTATCAATAGAAACATTGGGCCTTTCATCGGTTAAGGGATTTAGTGAACCCGTACCAAGGGGGTCCTCATTAATTGTACCATCATCATTAAAAGGTTTACCTAATGGAACAAGTGAATTAGCTTTAGATAAAGGATCCTTCCTGTAATTTCTGTCTGTATAGGTTATTTGAGTACTCAGACCTGCACTGGCCCATTTATACATTGTATGATCAAGGTTTAAGCGTGCGTTATATCTTGTCATATCATCCAGCTTCAGGATACCTTCTTCTTTAAAGTACCCTACAGAAAGGTATGATTGGGTTTTCTCGGTACCACTGGAAATGGAAAGCTGATGACTAACCTGTTTTCCATTTTTTATAAGTAAATCCGGCCAATTCACCCAATTTCCTGTATCAACAGCCTGATATTCTGTAAAGTCAGGAAATAAAACAAGCAGTTCATCGGATCCGGTAAGTGTATCATTCCAATCAAGACTTCCATTTCTAGCTGCATCCCTTCTTAGCTGAATATAATCATCACCAATCCGAACCTTAGGATAGGGAGTTAAGCCATTAATACCATAAAACATATTATATGAAACCTTAGGCGATCCTTCCTTCCCTTTTTTTGTTGTGACAATAATAACACCATTGGCCCCCTGAAACCCATAAATTGCAGTCGAAGATGCATCCTTTAAGACCTCGATTGACTCAATGTCATTGGCATTCAAATCGGATATACTACCTCCCTGCATACCGTCAATTATTACTAAAGGCTCGTTCAATTCCCTGAATCTTTCAGGATCATCTGTCCCTATATCTCCAAGAGAACGATTACCTCTTAAGGTAATATTTACTCCTGCCCCGGCAGAACCGGAGCTTCTGGTAATATCCATACCCGGTACCCTTCCCTGAATTGCTTCCAGCACATTTGAAGTAGGAGCTTTCACAATATCATTTGCTTTAACCGAACTGACTGATCCGGTCAAATCACGCTTTTTTACAGTTCCATAGCCAATCACTACTACTTCATCCAAACCCAGCACATCTTCAGCCATATCCACATTGATGGTTGTTTGGTCTCCCACAGCAATCTCCTGTGAAAGCATACCAACAAAAGTAAAAATCAGTACAGCATCCGAGGCCACTTCCGATAGGGAATAATTTCCTTCCAAATCAGTAATAGTCCCCTGTGTGGTACCTTTCACCATGACATTAACACCGGGCATGGGTTCGCCGTAATTGTCTTTTACCTGCCCCGTAATCGTTACCTGTGCATATAGCTGCCCAAACAGGAACGAAATGAAAACAAAGGTCAATAATCGTTTATACATAAATTTGTAGTTTGTTTAGGTTAATATATAATGGTTTTTAGTTGATATCGATATTTGGGAATACCTGGTTTTCAATTGATATATAGGACTTATTATACATGTTCAGGATACTTTAAATGGACATACAAGATAAGAACATCTCACTATGAAACAAAATTGTAAACGTTTACAATTTTCATGTGCCATATTTTTAATAAGTTGCGTATATTTTAAATCGCTTAAAACTGTAAACGTTTTATTGCAATATTAATTTTTTAAATATAGATTTGCAAGGATTTAATAAGAAACCTTATCATTGAACACTTGACAACAACAATCTGATGGGAACAAATAAGGAACTATTACCTGGTGGAATGTGGCCGGTAATGCTTACGCCATTTAAAGAAAATGCTTCGCTGGACGTCGAAGGGTTAAAAATGCTAACCGATATGTATATCAATGCGGGATCAGGGGGGCTTTTTGCTAATTGCTTGTCAAGTGAAATGTTCCAGCTAGATGATGGAGAACGAATTAAAATTACAGAAACCGTTGTTAAGCATACACAAGGCAAAATACCCGTTGTTGCCTCCGGCACATTTAGTAAAGAAGTGAAAGCAAATACAGATTTTATAAAAAAAATTTATGATGCAGGTGTTCAAGCTGTTATAATAAACTCAAACCAATTAAACAGTCCGGATGAAAATGAAGATGCCTTTCAATTAAAGCTTGAACAACTCCTTCACAATACTAACACTATTCCCCTTGGTATTTATGAATGTCCTGTTCCCTATAAAAGGCTCCTGTCCACAAAATTAATGAAGTGGATGAGTGAAACAGGAAGGTTTCTTTATTTCAAAGACACATGCTGCGATCTCCCTACTATTGAAGACAGGCTGGCAGTAATGCAAAACACAAACTTAGGACTTTATAATGCCAACCTCCCCACGGGAGTTGAATCCATGAAGAAAGGCGCACGGGGGATATCCCCTATCGGTGCAAATTTCTTCCCTGAAGTATATGGTTTCCTGATTCAAAATTTCGATAATACATCCAATGCCGATGAAATAAAAAAACTTAACAGTGTTTTAAGTGCTATTGATACATTGGTCCATGTATGCTACCCATATTCTGCCAAGCTTGTGTTGCAAAACCGAGGATTAAAAATAAGCACAAAAACCCGCACCCCTTTTGATGCCATGGCTTCACAGGATTTTATTAAATTTAACGACCTTTTATTTGTATTTCAACAACTGGTCCGGGAATATAATATTCCCGAGGTTATTTAAAACAGGGGAAAATGAATATAGCCGATCTGGTAGTTTTTATTTTATATATGGCCGGCATCACAATATTTGGCGGGTCATTTTATAAAAAGAACAAAACTTCTGCTGCCTTCACTCTTGGAAACAGTAACATCCCCGGCTGGGTTGTCACTATGTCCATCTTTGCCACATTTGTCAGCAGCATTAGTTTCCTGGCCCTCCCGGGCAATTCCTACCTGGGTAATTGGAATGCTTTTGTTTTTAGCCTCTCTCTGCCTATTGCAGCGATTATTGCAGTTAAATTTTTCGTTCCCCTGTATAGGAAAATAAACAGTCCGTCTGCCTATACATTTTTAGAACAGCGATTTGGCCCCTGGGCACGCATATACGTCTCCATTTGTTATCTTCTTACCCAATTAATGCGTGTTGGTACAATACTGTATCTGTTAGCAATTGCGATAAATGCAGTTTTCAACTGGGACATCACAACGATTATCATAGTTACGGGATTTGTTGTATTAATATACTCAGTACTGGGTGGACTTCAGGCAGTAGTATGGACCGATGCCATACAGGGCATTATTTTAATAAGCGGAGCCCTGGTTTGTGTCCTGTTTATATTTTTTAAGATGCCCGAAGGCTCATCACAACTTTTTAAAATAGCGGCTGATAATCATAAATTCAGCCTTGGAAGTTTTGGAACAAGCCTAACTGAACCTACATTTTGGATAGTCTTGATTTACGGAATATTTATCAACCTTCAAAATTTTGGGATTGACCAGAATTATGTACAACGATATATGGCTTCAAGAACAGACAAGGAAGCCAAACGGTCAGCTTTTTGGGGAGGAATGATTTACATACCGGTTTCTTTTATGTTTGTTTTTATTGGAACAGCCTTATTTTCTTTCTATAAGTCAGGTGCAGCATCATTGCCTGGAGAAATATTAGAAGCAGGTGACAAGGTATTTCCCCATTTTATAGTAACCCAATTACCCCCGGGTATTTCAGGGCTTCTTATTGCTTCTATATTCGCCGCAGGCATGAGCACTATTTCAACCAGTTTTAATAGCTCGGCAACCGTAATACTTACAGATTATTACAAAAGATATTTTAAAAAATCAGCTTCCGACAAAGATTCCATGAAAGTTTTGTATATTTCATCTGCAATTATCAGTGCATTAGGAATAATTATAGGAATTGCCATGATAAACGTAAAAAGTGCTTTAGATGCATGGTGGAAACTGGCCTCCATTTTTAGTGGGGGCATGCTTGGATTATTTCTCCTTGCAGCATTTTCCCGCAATTCAAAAATGGGAAGTGCACTTATCGGAGTCATAACAGGCATTCTTATTATACTATGGCTAAGTGCCGGACCCTTGATCTTTAAAAAGGATATCCCTGGAAGTCATTTGCACAGCTATCTAACTATTGTATTAGGTACTACTTCCATATTCCTCACAGGATTTTTAATTACATGGATATGCGGATTAACAAAAAAGAAATCAATTACCTAAATCCTCTTATAATGAAGCGAATATATTTCAGTTATATTTTCTGTTTGTTTTCTATTCCCTTTTTACATGCAAAAATTACCCTACCCTCCATTTTTACCAGCAATATGGTACTCCAGCAAAACACTGAAGTAGCTATTTGGGGTTGGGCAAGAGCAAATGCATCCATAACCATTGTAACTTCATGGGACAATAAAACTCATAAATCTGAAGCCGACAAGCTTGGGAAATGGAAAATTAAAATTGCTACCATCGAAGCCGGCGGGCCCTATGAAATAACATTAAGTGATGGTGAGCCAATAGTATTAAAAAATATACTATTGGGTGAAGTCTGGCTATGTTCCGGCCAATCCAACATGGAAATGCCCATGAAAGGCTTTATGGGACAGCCTGTAAATGGTTCGAATGAAATAATAACCCGTTCAAAAAATCCAAATATTCGGTTCATAACAATACCTCGTTCTTCAAAAACAACACCCCAAAATAATTTTGAAGGACAATGGGTTGAAGCTTCACCAAAAACAGTAGCTGATTTCAGTGCAACCGGGTACTTTTTTGGAGAAATGTTAAATGATGCACTGGATGTGCCCATCGGATTGATAAATGTAAGTTATGGAGGTTCATGTATTCAGGCATGGATGAGTAAAAACACATCACGGCCCTTCGAAGATAAACCCATACCCGGCACAGATGATACAATTAAAGTTCTAAACCGTACCCCTACTACCCTGTTTAACGGGATGCTAAATCCGGTAATTGGATATGGTATTAAAGGTTGCATTTGGTATCAGGGAGAAACGAACTACCAGGAAGCTGATATCTATCCTGAAATGTTAAAAGCCATGGTGGAAGAATGGCGTCAATTGTGGAAAACAGGAGAATTCCCATTTTACTATGTACAAATTGCTCCGTTTAATTATAAGCAGTTTACTCCTGACAATTGGGTTGAAACATATAATTCGGCCTACATCCGGGAAGCCCAACTCAAAGCCATGGATATCATCCCCAATAGCGGTATCGCAATAATAATGGATACAGGTGAAGAGAACTGCATTCATCCGTCAAATAAGAAGGCAGCGGGAACACGCCTTGCCTATTGGGCTTTGTCCAAAACCTACGGCATCGAAGGCATTGGATACATAAGCCCCAGCTATAATGCCATAGAGATTAAGGACACTGCGATCATTGTTTCTTTTTATAATGTTGACAGAGGACTTACATCTTTTGGTAAAGAAATTACCACATTTGAAATTGCAGGGGAGGACAGGGTATTTTATCCTGCCACTGTATATTTGAGAAGAAAATCAGTAATCGTATATTCTCCTAAGGTAAAAAAGCCTGTTGCAGTGCGCTATGCATTTACAGACTTTGTTACAGGTGAACTATTTAGTGCTGACGGATTACCTGTTTCATCATTCAGAACAGATAACTGGTAGAAAAACCAAATCCTGTAATATGAATTATAGAATTTCAATAGCTGGTCTTTTTGTTTTGCTTATAACAATTTGTAGTTATTCACAAGAGGATATTCTGAGTTCATATAATGTGGTTTGGAGTAACCAAAGTAAAAATTCATCCGAATCCATGCCTTGTGGCGGAAGAGATATTGGCCTTAATGTTTGGGTGGAAAATGGCGATATACTTTTCTATATATCACGAAGCGGGACATTTGATGAACATAATTCATTACTCAAATTAGGCAGGGTAAGAATTCGATTATCTCCTAATCCGTTTAATGGAAAGAATTTTAAACAGGAATTGATTTTACAAGATGGATACATCAAAATAACCGGAGAAAAAGAATCGATAAAAGCGACCTGTACGATTTGGGTGGATGTTTATGAACCGGTAATTCATGTAAATGTTGAGAGCAATGCAAACGTTGAAGCAAAGGTGATTTATGAAAACTGGCGATATAAGGATCGATTGTTACGGAAAAATGAAAGCTTTGCCAATTCTTATAAATGGCATCCCCCTGATAGTTTGATGACATACCATGATGTAATTGAAGCAGGAACCGACAATATAACGTTTTACCATCAAAATAAATCGCAAACTGTATTTGATGTTACAGTTGATCAACAAGGATTGACATCCGTTAAAGAGCAGCTTTATAATCCTTTAGGTAACCTGACTTTTGGTGGCACGCTAAGAGGTAACAATTTGATCTATGAAGGAACCTTTACTGATAAATATCTTGATACGGATTATACAGGTTGGATTCTGAAAAGTAAGGAAGCTTTTATAAGGCATCAAATAACCATTTATTTACATACCAAACAAACTCCGGATATACTAGCATGGAAGAAAGGTTTGGAACAGATCATCTATACTAAAAACAAAGCTGACAGCTGGCAAAAAAACAAAGAATGGTGGAATGAATACTGGAACCGTAGTTTTGTTTTCATAAATCCTGAGAATTTAGATACTGCTGATTCTCTGTGGCAGATTGGAAGAAATTATCAGCTATTCAGATACATGCTGGGATGCAATGCCTATGGAAACTACCCAACTAAATTTAACGGCGGACTCTTCACGTATGATCCCTGCTTTACCAACAAAGACAGATGTTTTACTCCCGATTTCAGAAACTGGGGAGGAGGTACCTTTACGGCACAAAATCAGCGGCTGGTATATTTCCCGATGATAAAAAGCGGCGACTTTGACATGATGGAGTCTCAATTTGATTTTTACCTGCGAATATTAAAGACTGCTGAATTGCGTAGCGAAATTTATTGGGGACATAAAGGCGCATGTTTTACTGAACAACTGGAAAATTTTGGTTTGCCTAATTGCAGCGAGTATGGCTGGGACCGTCCAGATTGGTATGATAAAGGTATGCAATACAATGCCTGGCTGGAATATCAATGGGATACGGATTTAGAGTTTTGCCTTATGATGCTTGATATGGAAAGATATACAGGTCAGGATATTTCCGAATATATTCCCTTCATTGAAAGCTGTCTCTCTTTCTTTGATGAGCATTACCAATACCTTGCCCGGATGCGGGGAAGAAAAACTCTTGATAAAAATAAAGACCTGATTCTATATCCCGGATCAGCTTGCGAAACTTATAAGATGGCTTATAATGCAAGCTCTACAATAGCAGGTTTACAAACAATCCTTACCCGTTTCCTTGAGTTGCCCTCAAAATATTTGAACGAAGAAGAAAGAAAAAAATGGACTGAGATGCTGAACAGGATACCCCCTATCCCATTTCGTGAGATTGATGGCCATATCACCATTGCACCTGCAAAACTATGGGAAAGAGTTAATAATACTGAAGTGCCTCAACTATATCCTGTCTTTCCATGGGGTATTTATGGCATAGGAAAACCTGGTCTGGATACTGCTCGCAATACATGGAATTATGATCCGGATGCCATACAATTCAGAAGTGCCAAAGGGTGGAAACAGGATAATATCTTTGCAGCACGCTTAGGATTGACAAATGAGGCTGCTAATTTAACTATTCAAAAATTACAGGACTCTGAAAGAAGGTTCCCTGCATTCTGGGGGCCGGGTTTTGACTGGACACCTGATCATTGCCAGGGTGGCTCAGGTATGATAGGATTGCAGGAAATGCTTATGCAGACAGACGGAAAAAAGATATACCTCTTCCCTGCCTGGCCAAAAGAATGGGATGTACACTTCAGATTCTATGCTCCTTATCAAACAACTATTGAAGCTGAATTCAAAGGAGGTAAACTAGTTAAACTTATTGTTGAACCACAAAGCAGGATAGGTGATGTAGTTAATATGCATGGCGAATGATGCAGGAAGGTTGACGTGGGAAGGTTGACGTGAGTGAAGACAGAAGGGTAAAGGGATGAGATATGAGTTTTGATTTTATAATAAAAAGAATGAAAAAGAGTAAAATTTGATTTAATCAATTTTGATTGTATATTTAGAATTTAAAATTAACAACCAATGGAAGACATATTAAACCAGATTGCACACTGTGTAGAATTCGGGAAAGTGGACAAAAATGCTCCTTACCCTCCTGATATGAAGGGTATGGACGGGGCAGATGAGCTTACAAAGCAAGCCCTGGAACAGGGGATAAAAGCCGACAGGATACTTAAAGAAGCACTCGTTATCGGGATGGATCGTATCGGTCAGAAATTTTCTGAAAAGAAAGTATTTATTCCCCAGATGCTTATGTCAGCAAAAGCAATGAATGCAGCTGTTGAACACCTGAAACCTTTTTTTCAGAGTGGCGAAATTGAGCGTAAAGGTAAATTTATCCTTGCTACAGTAAAAGGCGATTTGCATGATATTGGGAAAAACCTCGTAAAAATGGCTATTGAGGGTTCCGGTTGGGAAGTAATTGACCTGGGTACAGATGTTAACTCTGACAAGATTATCGATGCGCTGGATAAAAATCCTTCTGCTAAAGTCGGATTATCTGCTCTGCTTACCACCACTATGCAGAACATGAAAGATATTGTACAAAATGTTAAATCAAAATTTCCCAAGAACGAAATACTTATTGGCGGGGCTCCTGTAAATGATGAGTTTTGTAAGCAAATCGGGGCTGATTATTATTCCCCTGACCCGCAAGGTGCTGTAGCATATCTTAACAGATAAGTGTTATGAGTATTATGGGTAAAGAACTTATTAAAAAGGTTTTCAACCTTGAAAAAACGGAACGGGTACCATGGGTACCTTTCGTGGGATGTCATGGAGCTAAATTATTAGACATTTCAGCACAGGAATACCTCAAATCTTCAGAACATATAATTAACGGTATTGACAAAGCCATCGAGTTGTATGATCCCGATGGAATACCTGTCATGTTCGATTTGCAAATAGAAGCTGAAGCACTTGGTTGTGACCTTGTATGGTCTGACCATAATCCACCTGCAGTTGTATCCCATATACTTTTGGGAGATACAAAATTATCTTCACTCAAAATCCCGACAAAAACTCAGGGAAGAATTCCGGTCTTACTGGAAGCAACACTAGCCTTACGTGCAAAACATCCGGATATTGCATTGTATGGTTTAATAACCGGCCCCTTCACATTGGCATTACATTTATTGGGTACCGATGTATTTATGAAAATGATGGAAGCACCGGATGAAGTTATTCAATTACTAGAATTTACACGAGAGGTTGCAGAAACTATGGCAGGTTACTTAATCGATGCCGGCTGTGATGTTATTGCGGTAGTAGATCCCATGACATCGCAGATTGACCCAGCTTCCTTTGATTTATATGTTACTCAACCCGCAACAGAAATCTTTCAATATATTCGTGAACGAGGTGCATTGAGTTCTTTTTTTGTATGCGGCCACGCTCAGCAAAATATTGAGGCAATGTGTGCCTGCAAACCAGATAATATTTCGATTGACGAAAATATTCCTTTAGACTTTGTACGAAACATTGCTCTTGAAAATAATATAAGCTTTGGCGGGAATATGAAGCTTACTGTAGTCCTGCTCATGGGAAGTCCTGATGATGTGCAGCATCATGCTTTAGAATGTCTCGAAGCCGGAGGAAGAGAAGGTTTTATCCTTGCCCCGGGCTGTGATCTTCCTCTTGATACGCCTGTTGAAAATATACAGGCAGTAACACAACTTGTACGAGATGAATACCTTCAAGAAGTAGTACGTACCAAAGAAAGATCGGATATGGATATTGCCCTGCTAAACATGAAAGATTACGGCATATCCAACAAAGTTATTGTTGACATTATAACACTTGACTCAGAATCATGTGCACCCTGTCAATATATGGTGGAAGCTGTAAAACGTGTAGCTCCGCATTTTGAAGGCATTGTAGAATGGCGTGAACATCCCATTAAAAAGCTGGAAGCTGTATCATTCATGAATTCTCTAATGGTAAAGAATATTCCTACAATCTGCATAGATGGAAAAATTGCATTCGTTTCACAAATACCTCAAAAACACGAATTAATTGCTGCTATCCAAAAACGCATTAATGAAAAACTTAAGATGATAATATCATCCCGTAATGCAGAAATACTAATCCTCGGAAGAACCCAGGAAGAATGTATTCCTGTGAGGGAAAATGTGAGTATTGCCTTGCGTGAAACCGGCACTTCACTTCAAGTACATATTTCAACTGACGAGAGTACACGTCTATCATATGGAATTACAACAACCCCATCGGTCATTATTATTGATCATAAATTAAAATCACAAGGTGAAGTACCCAAGGTGGAAATTATTCGGGAGTGGCTGAAGGATTTGTAATAATGTAGAATGAATAATTGATAATTAATAATGATCGTGGAATTGGATTGGTAAAATAATTTGATCCTCCATGAGGCAATTGTTTTATCAATAAAAATCTTAGAAATACTTAACTCTCCATCAAATAATTACGTTATCGAAAATTTCTGTAACTCTAAGTACTTCTAACTTTAAATACTTCCAACTTTAAGTACTTGCAACTCTTCCTGATTTCTGACTCCTTACTCCTGCATTCTATAAATATTTTTAGTAACTTTCGAAGCTTGAACCTTAAAAATAAACTATGACAACTATTGCTGAAAAAATACGGGAAGGAAAAGTACTTGTTTCTGATGGTGCATGGGGAACTTTCTTACAGGAAAAAGGCATGCAGGCAGGAGAATGTCCCGAATTGTGGAATATTGAACATCCGGACGATGTATATGATATCGCCAAAAGCTATATCAAGGCCGGTGCTAATATGATTGAAACCAACAGCTTTGGTGGAAGCCGGTATAAACTTGCCATGTTTGGACTTGAAAATAAGGTATATGAACTAAATAAAGCTGCAGCCGAACTCTCGCGCAAGGCAGCAGGTAAAGAAAAGCATGTACTTGGATCGGTTGGACCTACCGGGAAAATGCTGATGATGGGAGATGTGACGGAAGATGAATTATATGAGGCATTTAAAGAACAATGTATGGCACTTGAAGAAGGAGGTGCTGACGCCATTGTAATTGAAACCATGAGCGACCTTGAAGAAGCAAAGATAGCTGTAAAAGCAGCCAAAGAAAATACAAAATGTGAGGTAATATGTACCATGACCTTTGAAAGATCCGGTGATCAGGCTTATCATTCGATGATGGGTGTAGCTCCTGCTCAAATGGTACATGAAATCATTAATGCAGGAGCAGACATTATTGGTGCCAACTGCGGAAACGGCATCGAAGGCATGATTGATATAACCAAAGAAATACGGTCTGTAGATGCATTGATCCCAATACTTATCCATGCCAATGCCGGTCTTCCTGTATTAAAGGATGGACATACTGTATTCCCCGAAAGTCCTGATCAAATGGCCGGTTTTGTGAAGCAACTGGTTCTGGCAGGGGCAAATGTAATAGGAGGATGTTGCGGAACCACACCACAGCATATAACAAAAATTGCCGAAGCAGTAAAATCAATAAAATGAGCCATTGAAAAAGACAGCGGCATACCTTATAACAGGTTTCCTGGGAAGCGGTAAAACCACTTTTTTAAAGCAGGTAATTGATTCTGTACCCAAAGATGTACGAATTGCCATTATTCAAAATGAATTTGCACCTGCAAATATTGACGGAAACGAACTTCGGCGAACAAGTACCAGACACTTTGAAATTCTTGAAATAAATAATGGTTCTGTATTCTGCGTATGTCTGCTCTCCGGTTTTATAACCTCGTTGAAGGATTTTGTAGTAAAATACCAGCCGGACATCCTGCTCCTGGAAGCCAGCGGACTGGCTGATCCGGTTGCAGTTGGAGAAATTTTTCATTCTCCGGTTTTAACAAATAAAGTATATCTGGCCGGTTCTATATGCATTATCGATGCAGTAAACTTCCTGAAACAGCACAAACTCATACAACGCATACAGCATCAGGTAAAGATTGCTGATACTATACTTATCAATAAAACTGATTTAAACCCTCATCCGGACAAAACAATAAATAAGGTAAAAAAAATAAATCCATTCGCCAAAATAACTCCCACCTTATTTTGTAAAGTTTCAATAAAAGAGCTGTTTGATGCTTTAGGTCCTGAAAAATCTTCTCAAAATCTAGAGAATAAAGCCACCTCTCCGGCAGTAGGCCGTCCGGATATTAATTCTGCGGTTTTTCGTTCTACGCGGCCATTGAACCACATATTCGCAGAAACGTTTTTAAAGGAACTATCCGGCATTTCTTATCGTGTTAAAGGCTATTTGCAACTAGACAATGAAAAAAATCTGGCTGTACAAGCAGTATTTAAAGATTTTGAAATGAAGGAAGTAACAAATCCTCTCAAACAAACAGAACTTATTGCGATGGGGTATGATGTGGATGTGAAGAAATTAAAAGAATTGTATGACAAATACAGGAAATAATGCAGGCTAACAGTGACATATTATTGGAAATCAACATTCAGGATATTCCTATAAAAAAGGAGAATATCGAAAGACTATTGGGTTATGATGAATCAGATCAGGAACCTATGGTGTCTGAAATAATTGAAAAATATCTTGAGAAGCTGCCTGAAATGATTGATCCAATGGCCGGGTATGTAATAAAACACATAACGGACATTAACCCAAAAATGGGTATCCTTGAAGTAGAAGGTAAAACATTTACTATTAAACGAATCATTGCATCCCAATTAAAAGGTGCAGACCACATTGCTGCGTTCATCTGCACCATTGGTAACAATCTGGAGAAACAATCCCGCGAACTGATGGACAGAGGTGAGGCGCTGGAAGGTTATATACTGGATTTAATAGGTTCGGAAGCTGCCGAAGGTATTGCCGGATATTTGCATAAAAATGTAGAACAGTTGAGTTTGTTTAACCGCCTACAAGTAACAAACCGTTTCAGTCCAGGCTATTGCGGCTGGGATGTAAAAGAACAAACCTTGTTATTTGATCTGTTTGAAAATCCATGTTGCGGAATCACGCTCAATTCGTCATCTTTAATGAATCCTATAAAATCAGTAAGCGGGATTATAGGAATTGGCCCATCTGTTAAATTTGCCCCTTATAGTTGCTCTAAATGCGATGATGAGCATTGTATTTACAGGAACAGGAAATAAAACCAAACTTTGATAAATAGTTAATCTACAAATAATAAAATCCTTACTTAGTAATACTTTAAAAATAAAAGCGTACCTTTGCCAAAATTTGATTTGAAATATGCGCATTTATTTACTAATTGACCTTCATTTATTAGTTTATCACTGCACTTTTTTTAAATCCCTTTTATAATTTAATTTTTTTAATCAATGAACATTTTTGTAGGAAACCTTGATTACAAGGTAAATGAAAATGACCTGGAAGGTCTTTTCGAAGAGTATGGAACAGTAGTTTCATCTAAAATTATCACTGATAAACTCAGTGGCAGAAGTAAAGGTTTTGGTTTTATCGTTATGGAAGATGATGCTGAAGCAAAACAGGCTATTAAAGATTTAAACGGAGCCATGCTAAAAAACAGGGAACTTGTTGTAAATGAAGCAAGGCCAAGAGAAGAACGTAATAACAGATATTAAACGTAAAGATTATGCCACAAGGTAAAGTAAAATGGTACAATGAAACCAAAGGATTTGGTTTTATTGAATCGGAAACCGGAGAAGATATTTTTGTCCATAGAAGTGGATTAGCAAACCCGTATGTTGGACTGCAGGCCGACCAACAAGTAGAATTTGAGATAAAACAAGGTGAAAAAGGTCTTATGGCTGTTGGAGTTAAATAATCATATTTGCATCACTTTAAATATAAAAGATGCGGCAGCTAAAGATAACGAAACAGATAACCCAACGAACGGATGAATCGATAAACAGATACTTTCAGGAGATCAATAAGTACGAGATGATCTCATTAGAAGAAGAGATTGAACTCTCTGTTAAAATTAGAAAGGGTGATGATGCTGCCTTAGAAAGGCTTGTACTTGCTAATCTGCGTTTTGTAATCTCAGTAGCCAAACAATATCAAAATCAGGGACTCTCGTTCCCTGATTTGATAAATGAAGGAAATGTAGGTTTAGTAAAAGCAGCCAAAAAATTTGATGAAACACGTGGTTTTAAATTCATCTCATATGCTGTATGGTGGATAAGACAATCCATCATTCAGGCAATATCTGAACAAACAAGGGTGGTACGTTTACCCCTTAACAGGATTACAACTATTAATAAGATTAATAAAGCGATCCCCTATCTTGAACAAAATTACCAGCGGGAACCAACAAATGATGAAATTGCTGACTATCTGGATATAAGCATTGAAGAGGTAACTGCTGCAAAAGATATTAATAAACGACAATTTTCATTTGATATGCCCATATCAACGGAGGGAAATAATGAAATTACATTGTATGACTTTGTTCAAACTGAAAATATGCCCTCGCCAGATACTCAGCTTGTAAAAGAATCAACATCTATAAATATTGACAGGGCTTTAACCAAGTTGTCAAGAAGAGAAGCCACAATACTTATAATGACTTATGGATTGAATGGAACACCTGTACATTCATTGCACGATATTGCAGTGAAATATGATATGTCATCGGAAAGAATACGTCAAATAAGATCACGAGGGCTTTCAAAACTCAAATCATTAATTGGAAACAAGTATGAGTTTTTAGAATTCTGAAACGACAGCTAAATTTAAAGCTAAACTAAATATTAAAACTTAAAGAAATATGGGTAGATCGCAGGAGACATATAACAAAAAAGAAGTAAGGACTAAAAAAGAAAAAAAGAGAAAAGACAAGGAAATGAAGCGCCAGGCAAAAAAAGAGACAGGGAAAAACAGCATGGATAATATGATTGCCTACGTAGATGAGAATGGAATGATTACCTCCACTCCACCGGAACTGAAAAAAAACGAAATAAAAGCAGAAGATATTGAGATTAGTACTGCCAAAAAAACCAAAGGGAAACCTGATCCCATCAGAAAGGGCACACTTACATTTTTTAATGAATCAAAAGGATTCGGATTTATAAAAGACTCTGAAACCAGGGAAAGCATTTTTGTACATGTTAATAATATTCTCGAAGAAGTAAAAGAAGGTAATTTGCTGGAATTTGAAATAGAAAAAGGAAAAAAAGGGCTAACAGCGGTAAATGTTAAGCGAAGCAAGTAATTTGATTTTCCAATATTTATTATTTTAAAAGAAAAAATCTCTCAAATACTTTTCATCTCAAAAGACTAATGAGATATGTTACCCCAACATTCATTAGTATATTATTGTTGGATTTAAAAACCTATATACAATGGAGAACACAATTTCTGATTATTTCTTCTGAATATATGGGTGAAAAAAGTAACCCAAATGAATGAGGGGCTGTCTAAAAAGTATTAGGCAGCCTTTTTTTGTTGAAAAAAGGTTACAAATCAAGGATATGTAACCTTTTATGTCACGTCAA
>JAFGOZ010000700.1 GCA_016926235.1 Bacteroidales bacterium
ATTTGACAGCGTCTGTAATCTGGCCGCACAGGCCGGGGTACGTTATAGTCTGACAAATCCCTATGCTTATATCGAGAGTAATATCGTCGGCTTTGTAAACATTCTGGAGTCATGCAGGCATAACAAAATAAAGCATCTTGTATATGCCAGCAGTTCTAGTGTTTACGGACTTAATGAAAGTATTCCTTTTTCTGAGAAGGATAATGTGGATCATCCGATTAGTCTTTATGCGGCCTCCAAGAAAAGCAACGAGTTGATGGCCCATAGCTACAGTCATTTATTTGGGCTGCCTACAACTGGCCTGCGGTTCTTCACAGTTTACGGCCCATGGGGACGTCCCGATATGGCACTTTTTATATTTACAAAAGCAATTATGGAGGGGAAGACCATTCAGGTATTTAACAATGGTGAAATGGAGCGCGATTTCACATACATTGATGATATTATGGAGGGGATTTTCAGGATACTTACAAGTGAACCTCCAAAGGATAATAAGGATTGGAATGGAAAGGAACCCGATCCATCCTCCTCCCCTGCTCCTTATAAAATTTACAATATAGGAAACAGCAAACCGGTGAAGTTGATGGATTTCATTCATTCCATTGAAGAAAATACCGGCAAAAAGGCCATTATTGAATTCATGCCGATGCAGGCCGGGGATGTGAGAAGGACATGGGCGAATACAAATAACCTCAAACGACAACATAACTATCAACCATCAACCAACATTGAATCAGGAATTAGTAGATTCATTTCCTGGTATAAAAAGTATTATAGTTAAATTTTGAAACTATGAAACCAAAACATTTGAGCTGTAAGTCTTTTCAAATTTTCTTTTTGTTTTTAACTGTTTTTGTCATTACTTCGTGCATTCCACAAAAGAAAATTGAACTTTTGCAGGATGCCATTACAGTCGAAAAGACTTACAAATTGACTGAGAAAGTTCCACTATTTATCAAACCAAATGATGAGCTTTATATCAGGGTGTCAAGCTTTGATGATGTGGCATTTAATTTCTTCAATAATCAGACATCCTCAAATTACCTGAATTATAACAATGAACTTTCTCTTTCACTGATCACTTTTACTGTCAATGATTCTGGCGCAATTGATTTTCCTATCTTGGGACATGTTCAAATGGAAGGTCTTACTATAAATGAAGCGACCAAGAAACTTAAAGATCTTCTAAGCGAATATTTCAATCAGCCCACTGTAATCATTAAGGTGGTTAATAAAAAGATTTCAGTATTCGGAGAGGTCCAGCTTTCCGGCTCGTTTACTTATACAAATGACAGAATCACCATATTTGAAGCGATTAGTATGGCAGGGGATGTCACTCCGCACGGAAACCTTAAGGATGTTTATCTGGTTCGATCTGAAAATGATTCGATTATGAAGATTAAAATGGATCTGACCGCTGATCAAATACTCACAAGCAAATATTACTACCTGCTGCCTAACGATGTCATCTATGTAAAACCACGACCTTCATTAACGTGGAATATTGTTTCCGTACCCATCACGCTTGTTTTGACTACATTAACTACCGCGCTGCTAATATTTGATTATACAAGGTAACAATTGACAATAAGGAATCCATAAACTTGAAAATACTCTTCAAACCATATACTTACGTTAAAATAATTATCTATGAGTAGCAAAGATAGTAAGCCAAGAGATCTTTTTGATATTGATTATTTGGTATCACTTGCTTCAAGATACTGGCTTATAATCGGCATTAGCATCATCACCGGATTATTGTGTGCATTGCTGTACAATATATTTTCTCTGCCGATTTTTGAAGTCAGATCATCAATACTCCTCAAAAATGATCGGAATGATAATATTCTTGCAGTTAATCAACTATTTGGTCAAACCGGATTTCTTAACAATGAAAATAGTTTTGAGAATAAGATGGAAGTATTGAAATCGACACCGTTGATTCAAAATGCAATAGAAAATCTAGATTTTCAGATTTCTTATTTCAGCCGTTCAGGACCTATCAAAAAAGAATTGTACAAAAACTCTCCATTCATTGTTGTTTTGAATCAGGAACATCCTCAGCCTATTAAAACAGTTTTTAAAATTGAAATTCTGGATGATAATACATTTCGGATCAAGGCAAATTCCAATGAAGCTCAATTATATAGCGTAAAAAACAATGTGGTCATTCAGAATCTTGTTGATTTCAAGTTAGATATAACAAGCGCTTTTAACAGCCAAATCAACAGTGAAAACTATGATTTTAAACTAATTCTCAATCAGAACTTTGATAAAAGTGAATTTAAGACAAACAAGTATGCATTTATAATTAACGATCTAAATACCCTTACAAAACAGGTTCAGGATAATGTTAAAGTTGAACAGGCAAGCCTTCAAACCACAATTGCAAATCTTTCACTGAAAACGAAAGTTCCTGCTAAAGATATTGACCTCCTCAAAAGTATTACGAATGAATATGTAACCAAAGATATCAATGAAAAGATTCATGCTTCAGTTAAAACATTAGAATACATTGATGGCCAATTGGGGGCCATCAGTGATTCTTTGCACCTTGCTGAATTAAATCTGCAACAATTCAGAACCGCTAACCAGGTAATAGATATTTCAGCTATATCAGGCCGGGCTTATGATCAGCTCCAGGATCTCGAGCGTGAAAAGGGTACCGCAATTGTTCGTTACAAATACTTTCAATATATCAATGAGTATTTTGAAAAGAATAAAGAGATGTCTGATATGATAGCACCCTCATCAATGGGAATTGAAGATCCTCTTCTGAATAATTTAATTCAGGAACTGACAACACTAAATGCAGAAAAGACAAGTCTGATAGAGAATAACCAGGGAAAGAGCCCTTATTTGAGACAAATCGATATCAAGATTGATAATTTAAAAAATACAATTTCTGAAAACATCAAATATATCATAAATTCAACTGAAATTTCTTTAAAAGATATAGATAGCAGGATTAACGTGCTCAATAATGAGCTCAGGAAACTTCCTACAACTCAAAGAAAACTGCTCGGCTTTGAACGGAAATTTAACCTAAACGATGCAATTTATACGTTTTTACTTCAAAGAAGGGCTGAAGCCCAGATATCAAAAGCATCCTATCTTCCTGGGGCCGAAATTATTGAACCAAGCGATATTGTGGGTGATGGTCAGATCTCCCCAAAGAAAACGCTGAATTATTTTATTGGATTTCTGTTTGGTCTGATTGTCCCCTTTGTCGGCCTTTATATGAGAGAAGTTATTCAAGACAAGGTTACAGATCATAACGAAATTCTTAAAATACTGGGTGTTCCGCTTCTTGGAAAAATATATGAGAATAACAAAAAGATAGAATTGGTAGTAAAGAGTTTTCCAAAATCACATATTGCTGAATCGTTTAGGCTTATGAGAACAGGGTTGAACTACTTCGTAGAAAAAAATGTAAATTCTGTACTCCTTATAACATCGGCAATTGGTCAGGAGGGTAAATCCTTTGTTTCTGGAAATTTTGCCACCTCAATTGCAAACGCTAACAAAAGGACCATTCTTTTGGGTTTTGATTTAAGGAGACCAAAAACCGCTGAAGGACTGAAAGTTCACTATGAATTCGGAATAAGCACCTATCTAAGCAACCAGGCACCTCTTGAAGAGGTTATTCAAAAGACTGACATTGAAAACCTTGATGTTATTACATCCGGACCTATACCACCAAACCCTTCGGAACTTATCTCCTCAAATAAAACCAACGAATTGATTTCAATTCTTAAGGAGAAATATAACTATATTATTATAGATACACCTCCGATAGGTTTATTATCTGATACTTATAAACTTTTGGAACTAGCTGACCTAAATATCTTTGTAATAAGGCAAGATCATACTCCCAGAAAAGAATTATTAAGCATCATGAGAGAACTTAAAATGCGCAATATTAAGAAACTCTGTATTGTGATTAATAATATTCCGCTTATGAAGCACAACAAGTATGGCTATCAATATTATGAGAAATAGCAGGCCAGTTAATGCTAGTTTTCATGTAGCATTTTTTATGGGTTTACTTTTATGCGTGTTTGCATGCTATGAATGGATATTTTGAGAGGATTGTCTTATTTTTAAATAAAGGTCATGAGCGCAGTATCAAGGCCAAAAAGAACATTCTCGCATCTTTTGTATTAAAAGGAGGAGGAATTATTGTCAGCCTCATACTGGTTCCCCTGACTATCAATTTCGCAAACCCAGTACATTATGGCATTTGGATAACATTAAACTCGATTTTTGAATGGTTTACTTTTTTAGATATTGGCATAGGTAACGGATTAAGGAATAAGCTCGCAGAAGCCGAAAGCCGGGGAGAATACAAATTAGCAAGAATGTATAACAGCTCAGCCTACTTTTTTCTGGGATTGATTATGCTTCTTGTCTTTGTTGTTTTTCAGATTGTCAACTTGTTTTTTCTAGATTGGAACAAACTTCTAAAAATTGAGAGTCATGATTTCCTAAACTTCAACTTGTTTGTCAGCATTGTTTTTTTCTTGTTTTGTTTTCAATTTGTCCTATCATTGATAAATAAGATATTTCAAGCTGTTGAAAAACCGGCCTTCACTTCTTTAATTAATTTTCTGTCCAATGTCTTGTTGCTGCTAATTATTCTTGTATTATTTCATTTCCAAGATGGTTCGCTTATCAGTCTGGGAATCGCAAGTAGCATTGCGCCAGTGGTAATTTTATTGTTTTTTAATCTATATTTCTTTCATAAAAAACTGAAAATTTTCGCTCCAGCAATTAGATATGTCCGAATCAAGTATGCCAGAGACATTTTAAAGATAGGAGTGAAGTTTTTCCTGATGCAATTCTCAGCTATCATTATTTTTTCATCCAACAACTATTTGATCAATTACTTTATCGGAGCAACTGAAGTGACGAATTATAATGTTGTTTTCAAATATTTCAGCGTAGTTTCAAATCTTTTCATCATTGTTATAACGCCATTCTGGTCCAGCTTTACACATGCATTTGTCAAAAATGAAATTCCATGGCTGAAAACAACGATAAGGAATTTGCTGCTGATATATCTGTTGTTTACAATGGCAATTGTTGCCTTAGTTATCGTTTCAAAATTTGCCTTAAAGTTATGGATCGGAGACGACTTTGCGGTACCTACCTCTCTGATCATATCGGTTGCAGGATTTTTTACAATCAATATGTTGATGAACCTGTATAATTATTTAATTAACGGTATCGGTAAAATTCAACTTCAATATTATCTATCAATCATCGTAATTCTGATTGAAATTCCTTTGGCTGTAGTTTTTTGCGTAAAGTTGAAAATGGGGACAAATGGTATCATCTTAGCCAACATAATTGCAATTATCCCCTTTGTAATTTTGATGCCGATTCAATTAAAGAAATTATTGGAAGGAAGAGCCAAAGGTATCTGGAATAAATAGATGTAAAAGGACAGGATATGATTATAACTCTGTTAATTATTATTGGCCTAATATTCATTCTATTGTTTTACCGGTTTCGATTAGGTTTTATTTACAAAATACCTGTTTATATTATTGCCTTTAATATTTTGGGAGGTTTTTTCGATGTAGGCAGTGGTATTGGTACTGCACGAAATATTACAATGCTTGTTGTTACTTTGGCCGTAATTATTGAATATAGGTCTCTAGTTTTCAGCGAGTTCAAATTACTGTTTGTTTTTCTGGCTTACGGATTTGTATTGTGTTTCTTCTCTTCTAATTTTTTAAACTCAATCAAAGAATACATAGTCGTTTTTTATACGCTTTTGATGTTTCCGGCCGGGTATTACCTGGTGACTGATAAGGAGAAATTAAATAAGTTCACTGACGGTATCATTGGAATGGCCGTGATATTTGTATTGAATGGAATTTTCGCCAAGAATTTGGGAGCAAGGCCTGATGTTTATGGAGGTACGGGGTTTACGATGGGAGGCATTGCTTTCACTGAAATACTTCAGGGCTCAATCTTTCTTATCGCATTGCCGTCTATCCTGGGATCAGCGGATTCAAAATCTAAAAAGGCACTTGTGCTACTACTTGGTTTAGGGATCATGATCCTATTGATACTGAGCCTGAGAAGAACGTCTGTCATTATTGTCTTAATCGCCTTCTGTTATTACGCAGTTAAGAATCGGAACTACAGATGGTCAATTGTTTACTTTTTGATTGTAGCTGCTCCTGTATATTTCTTGTTTTTCTCAGTTGTCAACAATGCAGTATCAGAGCGTCTAGAAGACAGGCCCGAACTTGTCGCCGGCGGATACTCAATTACACAGGAATACAGATACCTGGAATATGGTATTGTTTATAAAGAAGTCACCTCGAATGCTAAGATGTTCTTGGTTGGACGGGATTTTTTGAACTCTCAGGGTAACTATAATCAGGGTAGATGGGGAACTAGAGTATTGCATTCGGATTTCACATTGATCCTTGATGGATCGGGTTTTATCGGGTTAATACTATATTTACTGATAATAATAGACCTGTTTAGAAGATACAGAAATATCAGCAACAGGGACCTACCAGATTTGAGTTCGGAAAAGACACTGTTGTTCATACTGATAGTAACTTTTTTTGTAGTATCATTCCAGGGTGGTATATCGACCCCGGGATACAGGACTATTTTGCTCCTTTATTTGGGAGCACTATATGGCACGATAAGTAATTCTGAAATAAATAACAACGATGCCAAGCAGAAAGATTAGCATACTTACTCCATCCTATAATCAGGGGAAATATATCGAACAGAACATTCAATCTGTCCTTAATCAGAACTATAGTAATTATGAGCATATTATTCTGGATGGGGGCTCAAAAGATAATACACTGGAAATACTTAGAAAATATCCGCATCTGAGGTGGATCTCAGAAAAAGACAGAGGCCAATCCCACGCATTGAACAAAGGTCTTGACATGGCTTCTGGTGAAATAATTGGCTGGCTGAATTCGGACGACTATTATGAGCGTGACATTTTTTATGATGTAGTCAGTTGTTTCAAGAATGATGAAGTTATCTGGGTAAAAGGTGATATTGTTTTGTTAAATGAACAAAAGAGTACGTCTGTTCTCGTGACCAACAAAAGCTTCACTTTTGAAAGTATAAAAAAAGGAAAGCCATGGGAGGTGGCGCAACCAGGTACATTTTTTAAACGTGAAGCAGCCTTAAAGGTCGGTGGCTATGATGAAACTTTGCATATGACTATGGATGGAGATTTATGGATCCGGTTGGCAAAAATCTCTTCACCAGTAATAATACATAAGACCTGGGCGTTCTTCAGAATACACGAAAATCAAAAAACCAACGGATCAAATATCCTAAAACAAATTAAAGAAATCAAATATTCCTATAACAAGAATAATCTTCCATTTTCAAGTGCCTTTAAGTTGATTTATCCCCTGATACTCTCATTTATCAAAAAGAAAACAAAATATAGGGTTAAATGTTTAATGGCTTCCCAATAGTTCGCGAAATACTACTCCAATCCAGAAAAGAACTGCGAAGAAATGGACTGATCCCTATAAGGGTGTCCATGTTCGCTTTATAATAACCTTACATGGATTTCCCATAGCAATTGAATCTGGTGGAATATCTGTCATCACTACACTATTGGCACCAATAACGGAGTTTTTGCCAATAGTTACTCCTTTCAACACAAAACAATTAAAACCCAGAAAAACATTGTCCTCTATCACAATTGGTTTGGATGTTGAGTCAGGTGAAAAACGCTTCGCAGGGTTAGGATTGTGAAAATCACTGTCAAATATGGCACAATTCGCCCCTATAAGAACATTTTGGCCAATCCGGATACTCTTTGTAGCGATTATTACGGCACCTGATGCACCTGAATTATTTCCGATTACTATTTCCGACCCAGGCATTAGTGTAGTTAATCTGCATTGATGATGCAAAATGATTGGCTGGGAATAACGCCATGAATTGAATACACAATTATCTCCGATTCTTATGCAAGAATCTGGAGCCTTTTCAACGCCCATTATGCCTGTAAAAACTACGCATTTCCCAATTTCTACATCCAAAAAACGCAATTTTGCCTTCATTACGTACTTACTGAATTCTTGGATAATTCTTGTTTTCACTTTAAGCAAATAAGGGTAACTATTTTCGATTGTTGGTTATCTTAAAGATAGGTGCCAGTAAGCGTAGTATTTTTACCGTCATTTTCAATTACATCAATCATTCTTTGAAAGAATAGCTTACATGCATTTGAAGCAAATGTACTATTAGGATGGGAATCCACAGGTGAACGAGCATACTTTTCATCAAGATACAAATCCTTTCCAGCTTCCAATGAATATAAATCCCATATGAAAATATTATCATCCGGCAAATCCCACTCACCCGACACCCAACTAAAAAATGCTTTCGCACGTAAAGCCTCTTCTTCACTGATCTGAGATTTAACCTGTGCTGCACCTGTCCATAATATAAATTTGGTATTCCTAAAAGAATGCAATTTGTCTCTCAACAGCAAATATTGACTTTTGTAATTACCTAGTGACTTATAGTCTGAATCAAAGGTATTTGTATCAAGATCAGCTTGAATATTACTCACCGGAAAACAATGCTTGAATATGATAACCTGATATTCTCCTGTAAGCATTTCAAGTGTCGGTTCTTCCATATATGCCTTATGGCCTGCATTTTTTACCCAGATATTGAAATAATCATAAGGATAATTATGCCAGCCATAAGGTTGCATTTGAGGAAAAACCTGTTCTTCTATGTGATAGTCCGTATGATGTTCCTTGTTATATGATCTGATTAACGAATACATATTACCCTTATTTCCCAACCTGTACGACAATTCTTTGTTGACCTTGAAAGCTAATTCTGACAGGGTATTACGTTCTCCGGCATCCCAGATTAGTTGGCCGGTACTATGATGTAAAAAAATAATCTTCATATCTCTCTTATTAACAGGAGATTTACAGTTGAAAACAAGCAAAGTTAAAAAAAGAAATATAGGGAATCGGTGGTTCATATAACCATCAATTAATGTTTTATATGCAAAGGTATAAAAAGTAGGTAACTTGATCAAAACCATTTGTCATCTTGTCAATTTTATCACCTTATGTTTAATATTGTATACCAAATTATATTAAATTTAAACGAACAATTCCAACTCTATAATAAAACATATCATCAGATACTTCAAGCTGGTAATCGATCATGTGAAATCTTCCTCTTCGAATATATGAATGTATTAATGATAATCGATGGACTTGGAGCCGGTGGCGTTGAAAGGAGGATGATCAGTCTGATAAAACATCTCTTATACAACTCAAATTACAAAATTCAAGTTGTGGTTTTATCCACCAATGTCCATTATGATTATAAAGCTCTAGATAGTGTAAAATTTCACTTTATTAGAAGATGGCCCAAAAAGGATCTTCGTGTTTTTTTCAGAATATATTCTATTTGCAGAATTTTCAAGCCTGAGATTATTCATGTATGGGGTTCTCAGCCGGCAATATATTCAATTCCGGCCAAGGTATTGCTAAAAATCAAAATGGTTAACAGCATGATCAACGATGCACCAGTTGCGTTGTCCTTTAAGCAATGGTGCAGGTCGAAAATAACATTTCCTTTCTCTGATGCAATAGTCTCAAACAGTGTTTCCGGAATAAACGTGTATCATCCGAAGCCACAAAAATCGCATGTTATATACAATGGTTTTGACTTCACCCGGTTGAAAGATATTCCTGACGTACAAATTGTAAAAAGGAAATATGGAATTGGTGAAGATAAAATAGTTGTGGGAATGGTGGCCAGGTTTGAAAACCATAAGGATTATGCGACATTTCTGGCGGCAGCTCAATTGATATCAAAAGGAAGAAAAGATGTCGTTTTCCTGCTTGTTGGCGATGGTAAATTACTGACTAGGTTTAAATTACTATATCAAACAGATATTGGAGATAATCTGATATTTATGGGACGACAAAAGGAGGTTGAAAATATAATAAGCACTTTTGATATCGGTGTGCTGGCAACCTTTACGGAAGGAATTTCCAATTCTGTGATGGAATATATGGCTTTAAAAAAGCCAGTTGTTGCAACCGATTGTCCGGGTAACCGGGAAATTGTAGTTAATGAAGTAACCGGCTATCTGGTTCCAGCAAAGAGATCTGACAGTTTGTATGAAAAAATCGTTGCTTTACTGGAAAACAAAAACATACGTGAGCAATTTGGATTACATGGTTTCCAAAGGCTGCAGAAGCACTTTTCTATAGAAATAATGGCAAGTAGTTTTCTTGCACTATACGATAATCTTAGAAATGAAAAAGGACCGAACCATTAAAGTATTAATGATTGCCAATATTCCTCCTGACATGGCTTCCGTAAAGGGAGGTGTTGAATCGGCATTACTGAATCTGCTCGTTGGTCTTCAACATATAACAAATATTATCCTTCATGTCCTTTCTTTTCGGGATGATATCCTATCGGATTACATCCAAGTTTTTTCAGAAAACATTACTTTCCATTTCATTCATAATAAGAAAACCGGTCTAGCGGGTTTGTTTTCGATTTTTGTTTTTGAAAGGAACATTATCAATGATTTATATGAAAGTTTAGGTTGCGACTTGATTCATTTCCAGGATTCGGGTCCACATTTATTGGCATTGAAAGGTTTTGACCGTTCAAAAGTGATCATTACAGTCCATGGGGTTTTCAAGGAAGAACGTAGATATCAAGTAGGTCTTATGAGTTATCTGAAGTTTACATTCAAAGCCTTGGTTGACAGTCAAATGTTGCCCACTTTCCGGAATTTTATCTTTATTTCAGAATATAACAGAAGGCAGCTGAGAAAAATAATTTGCTTTTCCGAAATCATACCTAATCCAATTCACCCAAAATTATTTGACCTAAAGGCTTGCATCGAAAGAGGCAATATGAATCTGATATATACTGGTGCAATTAACAGGAGAAAAAATCTGCTCTTTTTACTGGAAGTTTTATGTGAGCTCAGGGCGGAAGGAAAGCCTATGCATCTGACGGTGGTAGGCGGTAGCAAGGAATCGAAATATTTGAACAAGGTAATCGATTATATAAAAAACAATGACCTTAGTTCATCTGTAGATAGATTGGGCTGGCAAACCCAGACCCAGGTATTCGAACATCTTGAAAGGAGTAAAGCTTTTGTTTTACCTTCGCTGCAGGAAAGTCTTCCAGTAAGTATCATAGAGGCTATGGCAGCAGGAAAGGTTGTAATTGCATCTGATGTTGGTGGCATATGTGAATTGATCGAACAAGGAAAATCAGGCTTTCTCTTTCCAAGAAATGATAAAGCGAAAATAAAGGACATCCTTTTAAAATTATACTACGATACTGATTTACAATCCGCTGTTTCATCTAGTGCAAGGAAAAGGGCGTACGAAACCTACCTTCCGGAAATTGTTGCAAAAAAAACATTTGAATTTTATCTGAAAGTGCTGGATAGAAACACTTTTAATAAAAACTGATTGGAATTTTAGGGCATGCATATACAATAAAAAAAACCTGTTCAATCAAACAACGCTTGAATTTAATAATTAGTGAACCAAAGCTTGAATTGCCAATGCGAAACATAATCTCTTTTACCAAAGGCTTGCTTTCCTTTTTTCCAAAAATAAGTGTGCTTGAAAGAAGCAGAGGAACCGGCGGGACTATCAATGCACGTTATTGTTACGGGGTATGGATGAAACATATGTCCCTGATGTTTGAAAGTGGTATGCAAAAAATGCCTGAAACCATGGTGGAGTTAGGCCCGGGTGATTCAATCGGCATTGGATTGGCTGCCTTGCTTAGCGGTGTGAATCATTATTATGGATTGGATGTTGTTAAGTTTGCAAGCAAAGAAAAAAATCATGAAATCCTGAATGAGTTGATTCGTTTATTCAGAACAAAAGAACCCTTGCGGGAAAAAGGATGGCCTGATTTTAGTCACCTGTTGGACGAAAACTATTTTCCTAGTCATATCCTTTCCGCTCAAAGACTGAATCAATGTCTGTCTGATAAAAGAATAACCCTGATTCGAAAAGCCATCGACGCTGAGTTTTCTGTTCAGAATGAAATTTCCATTCATTATATCGTTCCTTGGAATACTAAAACAGTTATAGTCCCAGGAACAGTAGATATGATTCTTTCACATGCTGTCATGGAATACGTTAAAGATCTCGATTTTTCCTATGATGCCATGCATTACTGGCTAGCGGAGGGAGGTATCATATCACATCAGATCGATTTTCGGTCGCATGGATTGTCAGATAAATGGAATGGGCATTGGGCATACTCTGAACGAGCTTGGAACTTAATTAAAGGTAAAAGATCTCTTATAATCAACAGGCAACCTTATTCTGTTCACCATAACCTATTAGTAAAAAATGGGGTTAATATTGTTTCTGAATACAAATCCCGCTTGTATGATGGTTACAAAAAGTCCCAACTTTCCAAAACCTGGAAAAATATATCTGATGATGACAGATCCTGTTCAGGTGCTTTTATCCAGGCCATGAAACTAAAAAGATAGATCATCAAAATAGCAATCGAAGAATAACTAATTTTTGTACCACCTAAAATCATCATAATAGGCACCGATCGTGTAGTTATTTTTCTTCATGAATTCCATGATAGGATTCGCAGTATAGAGCTTCCAGATATTCCATGAATAAATAGGCAATGGATTGTCCGGATACTCAGTATAGTTGTGTATGTCAAACAAAGTCTGTTTCAACTCCCCTTCATATTGTATGCTAACAACCAGATGACCGTTTTCCCCCTGTCCTCTCTTGAGATAATAATCCAATGTTGCCCATTTGCCTGTTTTTACCGCAACGACCCTGTTTTCCTGAACAGGCCAAATACTTGTCATCATCTTGGCTTTAGGTTGCATATAGTCGGCATGAACAGCCCAAAACAGAGTCTTACCTGTGCCCAAATCTTTTCTGATTGACATTCCCCATCTAGCCTGCCCTGCCCGATCACCGTCAAGATTGGGATTATACTGTTCCCACATTTCCATGATAACAAACCATACGATCTTGGACGGATAATCTGAAAGTTTGTCAATATCAGGATGAAGATAAATCCGGTAGCTAATATGAAATATATCCAAATCTTCTTTTATATCCCACACCACCTGTGCCCGCTGTCCAGAATTATTTGCCGGATCATCCACTACCTGCTGATATAAAACAAGGTTAGCAGAATTTTCTGGGTCGGTCCTGATTTCCTGATAACCCAATGTCGGATCAGGAATATTATGAAAATAAAATCCGTTGGAGAATTCATTTTTATTCATGGACTCCCAATCTCCTCCTACAAGTCTGTTATTCAATATCTTAACACTATCGAAATCACCAGAGAAATAGGTCTCCGGAATTTGCTGTGGTACTTCAACAACCCCATCATCCGTCTCAAGATAGTCGACCTCACATGCAAAACTGCAAATAAGGGCAAACAGTGAAATATACATTGCTTTCATTGCTATAACTTTTATTTTGTCGTGTTTTAAATTATATACTCCAATATATTGCACTATATTGCTTAACATAAAAGAAATTTCATGCAATTCGAGTATAGTATGATATACGAAAAAAATAGATATTTGTTTAAACAAATCTCTAATAAAAGTTAAGCGCCTGCAAATCAGACCAATTAACCAATTAAAGAGTCATAGAACTCTTTATATTGCCTGGCTATCGTCTCCCATTGATATTTACCAGTCAGTTTTTCAAAGGCTGCTTGAGCGTTACGCTTAAGAATCCGAGGATTGTTAAAAGCAAAAAACAGCTTCTCCAGTAGATCTTGGGAATCATTGGCCTTGAAAAACAGCACCTCTGAATCATCAAATATAGCTTGATTGGCTGGAATGTCACTACAAAGGACTGGTGTTTTCAAAGATGCAGCTTCAAGCAACATCACACTCATATTTTCACTTAAGGATGGAAAAATAAATAATTCTGCCAGCTGAACGTATTTTAACAAGACTTCTTTTTGACGAATCAGCGGTATGAATTCAATATTTAAGTTCTCTGCCAAATGCATAATATTGGACCTATAGGCTGGCATCTGATTCAAGTCACCGATTACAACAAGCTTTTTTGAAATTCCACCTTTTCGCAAGGATTCGAGTAAAATGTGCAACCCTTTCAAGGGAATTATTCTCCCTGCAGCAAACAGGATATAATCTTTAGAGCCTATCTCAGTATCTGCAATATATGGATTTAGCTTTATGCCATTGGGAATAAAGTGGATCGGTTTATTCGTTTTCATCCGGTATATTTCAGCCAAAGGCATTGAAACTGCAGTCAACATGTTCGCACTAATTAACGCTAACCATTCATTTATCATAAAAAAGAACTTGACACATTTTGACCACTTATCGTTCACATATGGCTGAGCATGGGAAGTCAATATGACTTTGTATTTTAAATGGAGTATCGGCAAGATGAATGCCCCGTCAACATGATGAAGGTGAATAAGATCAAATTTTCGCATAAGTGTGCAATGAATAGCCGATAATAGATAGTAAACAAAAATATTCAACCGTTTAATAAAAAATTTCCTGAAAACTATTTGTTCGAATCCGTTATGAAAGCCTCTAACTGAGGTATGGGAACTTACAGAATATACTGTAAAATCAAATTCTTTGGATAATTCATGAATGATATTCTCCCCGACAGAGGCTGCTCCTCCAAAAGCCGGGAGGCCTTTAAGTCCGATTACAGCGATTCTTTTTTTTTGCATACATGTGCCCTGTCTACGTATAATTAACTATTTACTTTATCAAATAGTAATTTTAATGAAAGTATTCTAATTTTACTAACTGATGCCATAATCATATTTTTCTGAATGGGTAAATATTACCAAAAGGTTTTGCTGAGACAATTTACTCCTCTAATTAAATCATCGGGAGTTTATAAAATTTTTAAATCCCGTTATTCAGGAAGAGGCCAAATTCTCATGCTTCACAGAGTTATACCTCCCGTAACCAGAGAACGAATTCATAACCATCTCAGCATAGAGATAACACCGGAACATTTGGTAAACACCATTCTCTATTTTAAAAATAAAGATTATGACTTCATAAATTTAGATGAAATTTCTGCGTGGATGGACGGAAATAAGCAGAATAAAAGGAGATTTGTAGTGTTTACTTTTGATGATGGTTACAAAGATGGATTAACACACGCCTATCCGATTTTTAAAAGGTATGGCATTCCGTTTACGATTTATATTACTACCTCTTTTCCTGATAACCAAGCAATTCTCTGGTGGTATTTGCTTGAAGAAATCTTGCTGAATAATTCAATAATAAAATATGACTTTCCAAGGGACAGGGTCAATCTAAAATGCTATTCCCGGATTAGAAAGGAATATGCGTTCAATTTGCTCAGGAAAATCTTTATTAATCTCAATGAGGAAGAAATTGTGAGCCATCTTACCAATTTCTTTCTGACCTATGGAGTTGATCCAAAATTATATATCCAAGAAGTTTCCCTTGATTGGAACGAAATCAGACAGTTGTCAGCAGACAAACTTGTTTGCATCGGTGCACACACCGTTAATCATTATAATCTTTTAACATTATCAGACATCAAATCAAGATATGAAATTTCAGAATCCAAAAAAATCCTTGAGAAGCATATCAAAAAACCGGTCAACCACTTTAGTTATCCTTTAGGGCAATATGGAATGCGCGAGATACAATATGTTTCCGAAAGCAGCTTTCTGACTGCTACAACCATTAAAATCGCCAATATCTTTGATGTTCACCTTGCTTATCCATTCGCCTTACCCCGGATAACTTTGAATTCATTGACTACAACGGATGTGTTAGATCTTCACCTGAATGGATTTTTTCATTTCATGTTGAATGGTCCCTCCTTTAGACCAAATTTTTTATAGTGTACTTTTTGTTAATTGAACGAAAATGGGATTTGTAAACATAGTAACTGTTTTTTCAAATTCAGCAGAGCGCAATATTTCACATTTATCAATGATTTATGAAAATAAGAGCCTGCTAAAGAAAAAGATACTATCGGCTGGAAGGGGAATATTAGATAACGCTGAGATTATTACCAAAAAGAAAATACTTATAAAACCCAATTGGGTTTGGCATAATCACAATCAGAAAGATGAAATATGTTTAAGAACCCATCATCAGTTTTTGTTGGCAACAGTGGAAATTGTAGCAGAAAAGAAACCTGCTTCAATAGTAATCGGGGATGCTCCTATACAAGGCTGCGAATGGAATAAGGTTGTTGACAGTGACTTTTTAGATAAGATTGATAAATTGCGTAAAATTTACTCAATACCGATCCTGATTCAAGATTTTAGACGGGTTACCTTTGATCCCGATAAAAACAACCCGGTCTTTGACCGAAGAGACATGAGCAATTACACTATTTTTGATCTGAAAGAAAAGAGTTACCTGGAGTCCATCAGCAATGAAAAACCAATTTTCAGGGTTACAAGTTATAACCCTGACAAGCTGGCCATGGTCCATTCACTGGGAATTCACAAATACTGTATTGCCAACGAGCTTTTTGAATCGGATGTAGTCATTTCTATACCAAAGCTGAAAACTCACCAAAAAACAGGGATTACAGGTGCTATGAAAAACCTTGTAGGTGTAAACGGAGATAAAGACTATCTTCCTCATCACAGAATTGGAGGGGATAAAAACGGTGGCGACTGTTATCCTGGAAAAAATATTATGAGATTATGGGCTGAAAAAGCTCTTGACAATGCCAACCGGAATCAGGGAAAAAAGGTTTACTGGTTTTGGTACTTTATGTCAAGAATCATTTGGAAAATGTCCCTACCAACAAATGTTCAACATTTGTCTGCTTCATGGTATGGTAACGATACTTGTTGGCGTATGGTCATGGATTTGAACCAGATAGCCGTATTTGGAAAAAAGAATGGCGAATTGTCTAATAAGGTTGAAAGAGAAGTTTTTTCACTTTGTGATGGAATAATCGGAGGACAGGGGGACGGCCCACTTCATCCTGATCCTCTTGCCCTGGGATTAATAACTTTTACGAATAACAGCAGGATGAATGACAAATGCATCTCAATAATGATGGGGTTTGATCCAGAAAAATTTCCTCTTATAACCTCCCGTGATTCAGGATTCAAGAACGTGGAAGATGAACATGAAATAACACTGGACGGTAACCCTGTTACCACAGCGGATCTTAAAATCTACAGTATTCCTACAATGCCACCACCAGGATGGAAGGATTACCTGACCCTTTGAAACAAAACCTAACAAACACATCAAGATGAAAATAGCCATTCATTCAAGTCCTGATTCTTTCAGTGATAGATGGATTGAATACTGTAAGTTAAAGGGTATTGAATTTAAGATTGTTAACTGCTATGCTTCGGATATTATCTGGCAGCTTTCTGATTGTAATGCTTTGATGTGGCATTTTCATCACGAAGATTACAAGGATGCCCTCTTTGCAAAGCAATTATTATTTGCTGTGGAGCTCTCCGGGAAAAAAGTATTCCCGAATATCAGGACCTGCTGGCATTTTGATGATAAAGTTGCCCAAAAATATCTCCTTGAATCGATTAATGCTCCATATATACCTAGTTATGTATTTTATAGAAAATCAGATGCGTTGAAGTGGATAAAATCAACTTCTTTCCCCAAAGTATTTAAATTAAGGGGAGGAGGAGCATCAAAGAATGTGAAATTGGTTGATTCAAGACGACATGCCGAAAGGCTAGTCAATATTGCCTTCGGAAGGGGATTTTCCCAATCCGATAGCATAGCTTATTTAAAGGAGAAATGGAGGCAATACATTGATCTGAAAAAGGATTTTTCAGTTGTGATCAGGGCATTTGGCAGATTATTCATCCCCAATGAATTTAGCAGGATGTATCACAAAGAAAAGGGATATGTTTTCTTTCAAGATTTCATTCCTGATAACCAGTTTGATATTCGGATCATCGTTATTAACAAAAAAGCCTTCGCCTTAAAGCGGATGGTTAGAAAAAACGACTTTCGTGCCTCTGGGAGCGGAGTTATCCAGTACGAAAAAGATAATTTTTCTGATGAAATCATACGTTTGGCATTTAAACTTGCGGACCAACTGCAGTCAGATTCTACTGCTTTTGATTTTGTTTTAAACGAAAACAGCAGTCCATTGCTTGTTGAGATTAGCTATGGTTTTTCAATTGAGGCCTATGACCACTGCGTTGGATATTGGGATTCTGATCTGAATTTTCATGAAGGAGCTTTCAACCCGCAACATTGGATGGTTGATTCATTATTGGATTGAAATTAAATGACTTACAACACAATAAAGCAATAAATTATCTTAAGTATTTGATAAGATTCTTGTGCAGATATTTGGAAATTTGTTTAACTTTATTATGTTTTCATAATTTTACTTTCCTTAAATCATAATATGCAGCAAGTCAAATTACATGTTAAACTGCCATGAAAAAGCAACTCTTAATAATTATCCTGGTATGTTTTCATAATGTGTTTGTCATGCCACAGAAGATTATCTTTCTACATCATTCTACAGGTGAGGCATTGTTTTATGAAGGTAACGTCCCGGAGTATTTCTCAAACTATAATTCACAGAACCAAACCGACTATCAGATAACAGAAAAAGCTTATCCTGATAGTCCCTATCCTTGGGAAAACTATCCCTACGATTACTGGAATCTATGGATAAACAACCAATGTAACAGCAGCAACAGCAATATTGAATGTCTGACCAGTCTCTGCTCAAAATATAATGTGATTGTATTTAAGCACTGTTATCCCGGAGCGGATATTCTGATCGATGATGAAAATCCATTGATCAGTTCGTCAAAAAAAACACTTGCCAATTATAAATTGCAGTATCGAGCACTTAGGGATCTTATGGATTCCCATCCAAATAACAAGTTCATTGTGTGGACTCTGGTTCCTCTTCACCGGTTAGCCACTTCCCCAGAAAATGCAGAAAGAGCCAGGGAGTTTGTAAACTGGGTGTTGATTGACTGGTTGAATGAGGATGGGAAAGGCCATCCCAATATCTACATTTTTGATTTCTATAAGCAGTCTGCCGAATCAGATTTATCACCATCCCAAGGCAAAGTCAACTGTTTAAAGTATGAATATGAAAAAAGTCATACTGGCAATGATTCTCACCCGAATCTACTTGCCAATGAAACAATCGGACCAATATTTGCAAAGTTTGTTATTGATTGCATTCAGGGTGTCAAACAGATCTATGTAGCGAATATAACAATAACAGCTGCCGGCGGGGTTACATCGATCAGCACAAACAAAGGAACATTACAATTCTTCATCGATATTTTACCAGTGGATGCAACCAATAAGTCAGTAACCTGGTCGGTTGAGAATAATTCCGGAGAAGCAACAATCGACCATACTGGCCTTTTAACTGCAGTTAAAAATGGAAATGTCACCGTCAAAGCCTCCGCTGTAGATGGTTCGGGAGTCATTGGAAGTTATATTCTAGAGATCGAGAATCAAAGCACTATTTCAGTATGTGATTTTCCTAAGCCTGCATTAAAGCATATTACATTTGATCAGTCGGCGTTGACGGTAATCAATCCAGAGATTAATTTCTATAACAAGATATTCATTTACAATGTATTAGGATGTCTTGTATACGAGCAGTCGTTGGATGAAAGCACTCTCACCCTCAATATTTCCGGATTATCAAAAGGTGAATACATTGTTGTTTTAAAAGGAAATAAATTTATCTTTAGAGATAAGATTTTGGTACGCTAAGAAATTCCCGGATCGGTTTCCCTTGCCTCTTGTCCAGCTTTTATCTTTTCATCAACAAATTCAGCTTGTTGATCAACCAAATATCTGAATTTGTGAAAAATGAATAGGAATAATCTTTTTATATAGTTTTTTTTCTGAATTTTAAAATTTCCATCAACTCTAAATAAACAATATGTCTAAGAATGATTCAAAGCTTGAACAGGATTTACTTACATATATCCGTAATAATACAAATGGTGCTGTCAATAAATTAACCACTCAGACATTGCTTTTCCATGAAGGCATCTTTGATTCCATGGCCTTTGTGCTGTTAATTGATTATATCGAAGAAACTTTCGGCATTAAACCCAGTGATGAGGACCTTGTGGAGAAGAACTTTGAATCAATAGAAGCCATTACCCGGTACATTCAGCGGAAGAAGGAAACCACCAGCTAAATCCACCTTAATGTGCGGAATAATTGGCATATATAAAAAAACTGCATTGCCTGATCAGTCACCTGAATTACTGACCAAGATGCTTGCCCGGATCCATTATCGCGGTCCCGATGAGAGTGGAATCTACGTCAATAAACACCTTGCCTTTGGCAATGTCAGGTTGAGTATCATTGATATCAAATCGGGCCAGCAACCGCTCTCTTCTCCAGACGGAAGGTACTGGATCGTCTTTAACGGTGAAATCTTCAATTATATTGAATTGAAAACGGAACTAAGAAAACTGGGGTTCATCTTTAAAACGGAAAGCGATACTGAGGTTTTACTAAATGCCTACATTGCCTATGGCAGTGCATGTCTGAATAAACTGAATGGACAATTTGTTTTTGCCATCTGGGATAATGAAAAAAGAGCATTGTTCATTGCCCGTGATCGCGTGGGTATCCGACCTTTATTTTACACATGGAAAGATAAGACCCTGGTATTCGGCTCTGAGATAAAAGCCCTTATGGAGTACCCGGGTCTACAGGCTGAAATCGACTTGGAATCACTTGCACAGGTATTCACTTACTGGACTACCATTACACCCAACACCATTTTTAAGAATGTCTTTGAACTTCCTCCCGGCCATTTCATGCGTGTGTTTAAAGACAACACTACCATAGAGTCTTTCTGGTCGCTCTCCTTTCCTGTCAGTCCTGAAGGGTATTTCAAAGGAACCATTGATGATGCAGCATGCGAACTTGAAAAACTACTCACTGAGGCTGTACGGATCAGGCTCAGGGCAGACGTCCAGGTTGCCGCCTACCTGAGTGGGGGCCTCGATTCAAGCGCCACAACAGCCCTCATTAAAATGGTTGAACCTGAAACACTGCAAACCTTTTCTATTGGGTTTGAAGACGGTGAGTTTGACGAAACACCCTTTCAACAGGAAGTATCTGCTTACCTTGGTACCCGGCATACTGCATTCACCTGTTCAAGGGAGGACATCGGGAATTATTTTCCCCAGGTAGTATGGCATGCTGAAATACCTGTACTCCGGACAGCACCGGTACCCATGTTTTGCCTTTCTAAAATGGTAAGAAAGAACAACATCAAAGTAGTAATTACAGGAGAAGGCGCTGACGAAATGCTCGCCGGCTACGATATTTTTAAAGAAGGAATCATCAGGGAATTCTGGTCGCGATATCCCGATTCAAAATACCGCCCGCTGTTATTTCAAAAGTTGTATCCCTATCTGGCACAATTCCAGGGTCGGAACAAAAGTATGCTCAAATTATTTTACGGATATCAGCTTCAGGATACTGTCTCCCCTTTTTATTCCCATATTTTGCGCTGGAAAAACACTTCCGGAATACAGAATTACTTTTCTCCCCAAGTGAAAGAAGACCTCAGTAGCTATGATCCCTTCAGGCAGGTAACAGAATTGCTTCCTCCACAATTTGATCGTTACGCCAGGTTAACCAAGTCACAATGGCTTGAATCGGTCTTATTCATGTCGGGTTACCTCCTTTCATCCCAGGGAGACAGGGTAGCCATGGCCAATTCTGTTGAAGGCAGGTACCCCTTTCTTGACTATCGTGTAATTGAATTCTGCAATACCCTCCCCCCTGATTTTAAAATGCATGGACTCAATGAAAAATACATCCTTAAGCGCATGATGCGTAATCGCCTTCCAGAAAGTGTTCTCAAACGACCTAAGCAAGCCTATCGTGCACCGATAGCCGGAAGCTTGCTATCACCCGGCTCCAAGGAATATGTAATGGAATTACTTTCACCCCGAGATATTCATCTTACAGGGACTTTTTCATGGGCAGCGGTTGAAAAACTACTCTCCAAAATTACTTCAGGTCAAATGGTTACTGAAATGGAAAACATGGCTCTTTCGGGGCTGGTTTCAACGCAATTGCTTCACCATCAATTCATACTTAAAGATCATTACAGGCCACAATCGATCAATTTAAACAACTGCTGTGTAATAACTGAATCAAATCCGATTTATAGTTAGAAATACAAACTTCTATGGAAAAGAAAGATAAAAAACCCTTCAGTGAAAAAATTCTGATTATTGATAATATCAAAGAAGAATGTGATCGTGTCGTGAAAAAACTCCGGGAAAATGTGTTCACCAGGTTAAACCGGCAGGGAGGCATTGTAGGAATATCAGGAGGTATTGATTCATCGGTCACATTGGCATTAACTGTTAAAGCTTTAGGTGCTGATAATATCATTGGCATTATGCTTCCCGAAAAAGATTCTAGCGATGACAGCGCTCTTTTTGCACAAATACTAGCCGATAAATTTGGAGTGAAAACCATTACTGAAAATATTACCGGTGCATTGAATGGTTTTGGCTGCTATGATCGTCGTGATGAAGCTGTCAGAAAGGTATTTCCCGAATATGACCCGGCCCGGTACAAAATGAAAATTGGTATTAAGAGTTCAGGACTCTTTACCAATCTCCCCCCTCTTTTTTCCCTTGTAATCATTGATGAGAACGGTGTAGAAAAATCCAAGCGACTTCCCGCGACTGAATTCAGACAGATAGAAGCGGCTTCCAATTTCAAGCAAAGATGCCGGATGTCTATGCTATATTATCATGCCGAACGTTTACATTATGCTGTAATTGGGACACCAAACAAACACGAGGTTGAACAGGGTTTTTTCGTAAAATACGGTGATGGAGGAGCCGATGTTATGCCTATAAGCCATTTATATAAAACACAAGTATACCAATTGGCATCATACCTTGACATACCTAAGGAGATTATTAACCGTACACCAACAACCGACACTTACAGTGCGGAACAAACACAGGAAGAGTTCTTTTATCAGCTTCCTTTTGCCCAGATGGATCTTTTATGGTTTGCTTATGAGAATGGTTATGGACCAGATGAGGTAGGTTCTGTTATGGAAATGACCACTGAGCAAGTAGAGAGTGTTTTTGTTAATTTTAACCGTAAAAGCAAAACCACTGAATACCTGCGAATGTCACCGATAAGGGATTATAAACCTTTAAAAGCCAAAGCTAAAAACCTAACGCTCTGAAAAAATGAATGCCTTTGATTATTTTTTCGAAAAAACCTTGAACCTGGAGAAAGACTTGCTTCTGAATGCGAAAGAATCTATTTCGTACCATAACCTTTATGAACAGAGCATAAAGTTATCTGGTTATCTCATTGATCAAATTGGTGTTAACCAAAATATACTTCTGATAGCTCCCAATTCAGTTTTTTTCATGGTGGCTTATCTGGGCGTTCTCAAATCAGGAAATGTCGTTGTTCCGCTGAGCACTGAGACAGAACAGGGGAACTTGAATTTTATCCAGGAAATATGCAACCCCGCGATGATAATCTCCACCTCCCGGGTAGCTGCGAAGTTGGACTTTAAAGAAATACCGGTTATTGATGAAGCCAAAGTGAATAATATACTGCAATCCACTGCCAACAAGCAGCAAACTACCTATTGGCAAGACGGCCTTCAACCATTATCAGATAACCAACAAC